>CANFJA010000038.1 GCA_947447235.1 Comamonadaceae bacterium | reverse complement strand
GTGTCGGTGAAGTATGTGGCCTTGGTGCTGCGTGCTGACAACAATGGCGAGGGGGGGTTGGTGGCCATGCTGGCCTTGGCCTCGATGTCGGTCAAAGACAAACCCAAGTTGCGCAGCAAGATGCTGCTGGTGGGTATTTTTGGCACCTGCTTGTTCTATGGCGATGGGGTGATCACGCCCGCCATTTCTGTGCTGTCTGCGGTGGAAGGTTTGGAGGTGGTGTCGCCGGCATTTAAAAAGTATGTGATCCCTCTTACCCTGATCATCTTGTTCGGTTTGTTCGCCGTGCAAAAACGAGGCACTGGCGGTATCGGTAAATTTTTTGGCCCGATCACGGTGGTGTGGTTCATCGCGATTTCAGCCTTGGGCGTTTATCACATCGCGGCACATCCCGAAATTTTGTGGGCCATCAGTCCGCATTACGCCCTGAGCTTTATCTTCAACGAGCCCGAGGTCACGTTTTTGATCTTGGGTGCTGTGGTCTTGTGTGTGACGGGCGGTGAAGCCTTGTACGCAGACATGGGGCACTTTGGCAAGAAACCCATTCGCATGGCTTGGTTTTTGGTGGTCATGCCCGCCTTGACTTTGAACTATTTTGGCCAAGGGGCACTGCTGCTGAGCAACCCAGCGGCTGTGTCCAACCCCTTCTTTTTGATGGCGCCCGACTGGTTGTTGGTGCCCTTGGTGGCCTTGGCCACCGCTGCCACGGTGATCGCTTCGCAGGCCTTGATTTCTGGCGCCTTCAGTGTCACCAAACAAGTGGTGCAACTCGGTTTCTTGCCCCGTTTGCAAGTGCTGCACACCAGCGTCAAAGACACCGGACAAATCTACATTCCGTTTGTCAACTGGGGCTTGTTTGCCACCATCGTGTTGGCGGTGATGATGTTCAAGTCGTCCAGCAACCTCGCAGCTGCCTACGGCATTGCGGTGTGCACGGACATGCTGATCACCACTGTGTTGACCTTCTTTGTGATTCGCTACAGCTGGAAATACCCGCTCTGGTTGTGCTTGAGCGCAACCGGGTTTTTCTTCTTGGTTGACTTTGCGTTCTGGGCGTCCAACTTGCTCAAGCTGTTTGAAGGCGGCTGGTTCCCCTTGCTGATTGGCGCTGCGATTCTGATGCTCATGCTCACTTGGCGAGATGGCCGCGAGATACTGAATCAAAAGCGTCAAGAAGAGGCCATGGACTTGCCCGCCTTTTTGGAGGCGGTGTTTGTGTCGCCCCCCACCCGTGTCGATGGCACCGCGGTATTTTTGACCTCTGGCAAAGGCACAGTGCCCAATGCGATGTTGCACAACCTCAAGCACAACAAAGTCTTGCACCAGCAAAACTTGTTTGTGAATGTGCAAAACCACGAAGTGCCCTGGATCGACACCCAAGAGCGCTTGGTCGTTCAGTCCTTGGGCCATGACTGCTGGCAGGTGGTGATTCACTACGGCTTCAAAGACAACCCTGACGTGCCTGGCGCCTTAGAGCAGTTGCGTGGCATGGGCTGTGAAGTCAGCCCTATGACCACCAGCTACTTCTTGTCGCGTGACAGCATCGTGCCCACCATTGGCACGGGCATGGCGCAGTGGCGTGAAAAACTGTTCGCGCAGATGCACCTCAATGCCAGCTCTGCCGCTGACTTCTTGAACTTGCCCAGCAACTCGGTGGTCGAGTTGGGCAGCAAGATCGAGATTTAAACCATGCACATCCTTTTCGTGGCAGATGCGCTGGCGTCTTTCAAAATTCACAAAGACACCACCTTTGCCATGATGCGTGAAGCGCAACAGCGTGGGCACCACCTGCTGGCGTGTGAGCCGCATGACATCGTGTGGCAAAGCGGCCAGAAAGTCACCACACGGGCTCAGCGTATTCGCCTCACCGGCGAGCCCGATGTGTGGTTTGAGGTGCAAGGTGTGGACGAACACCTGGCCTTGCACAGCGTAGACGCGGTGATCATGCGCAAAGACCCACCGTTCGACAGCGAGTACTTCTACGCCACCCACTTGTTAGAACAAGCCGAGCGCGAAGGCGCCCAAGTGTTCAACAAGCCCGCTGCCTTGCGCGACCATCCTGAGAAGTTGGCCATTTTGGAGTTCGCGCAATTCATCAGCCCCACGCTGGTGACGCGTGATGCGCAAGCCATCAAACACTTCCATGCCCAGCACCAAGACATCATCTTGAAGCCGCTCGACGGCATGGGCGGCATGGGCATTTTTCGTGTCAAAGCCGATGGTTTGAACCTTGGGGCCATCATTGAAACCCTCAACCGTGATGGTGCCCAAACTGTCATGGTGCAAAAGTTTTTGCCGGCCATCGCGCAAGGCGACAAACGCGTGCTGGTGATCGGCGGCCAAGTGGTGCCGTATTGCTTGGCGCGCATTCCCCAAGGCGGTGAAGTGCGTGGCAACTTGGCCGCAGGCGGCAAAGGCGTGGCGCAAGCCATTTCGCCCCGCGACCGTGAAATAGCCGAGGCGCTGGGCCCGGTGCTGGCTGCGCGTGGGTTGTTGTTGGTGGGCTTGGACGTGATTGGTGACTGCCTGACCGAGGTGAACGTCACCAGCCCGACGTGCTTTCAAGAAATCTTTGACCAGACCGGTTGCAACGTGGCGGCCTTGTTTGTGGACGCGCTGGAGGCGGCGGTGCGGCGCTGAGTGGGGGTTTGGGGGCACTGACTGGCGAGCCTAGATTTAGGTTGTGATGTATGTTGCGCCATGCGATTATTCAGAGCACTTGACTTTGCATGAGCCATGAAAAACCGTTCTGAAATACGCCGGGCGCAGCAAACTGACGCAACCCATATTGCCGAATTGATTGACACCACCTCGGTCGCATGTTGTTTCTCATCGGAACAAGCATGCCCAGAGTGGTGCAAAAAAAGCATACAACCCAATCAGATAGCCGATCTCGTCAAGTCAGCGCAAATGGGTTGGTTGGTCGCTGTTGAACAAAAAACATTGGTTGGCGTGCTTGCTGTCAGCGACAAAAGCCAAGTGAAATATTTCTTTGTCCATCCTGCGCATCAAAAGTTGGGTATCGGCAAACAATTATGGAATATCGCTTTGCGCACGGGTGTACTGGGAAATTTGCTGACAGTTCGTTCATCACTCTTTGCTGTTCCCGTCTACGAACGTCTTGGCTTCAAAGCGGTCGAGCCACCTGTGTTTTTCAAAGGCATGCATTATCGAACCATGGTTGCAGACTACGAGCAACTTGGAGCACGTAGTCGCACATCCTAAGTCGCCGTGATTTATTCGGCGATTTGTTGTAACGAAAAAACAATTACTGCTATGCCAATGACTCGTCGTGAATTGCTTCTGGCTGGAGCTATTCTGGTGAAGGGTACGTCCTGTTGCAAAGTGTGATTGCAGCGGTCACTGGTATGCGCCTATGTGCTTACTTCGATGAATACATTTTTAGACCGCTTGGAACGAACGACACGAGCCTCGTTTGGAGAGACTCGTTCGGTGCGCAGCTTCGACCAGGAACTGGCATCTGCGAGGGTAAAGCGGTGAACAGCATGCCCAAAGCCTAAAGCCCAAAGCGTAGAGTTTGCTGACATTGGTTGCAAGCGTCACACACGATTGAATTTTTATGAGTAACTAAATTAGTAAGGGGGTTTGATTCTGCGAAATGGACGATAATAAAATACAGATTAGACGAATTTTAAATTCACTTTGGGCGATTCAAAGCCCTATTCAATAACCCGATGAATACCCCGCAAATACAGCCACTTGCAAAGACAGGTAACTTGATTGCACGCCACCTTGGCCCCATGCTGAGAGAGTCGTTGCAAGACACCCCCGCTGTGCTGGTGAACGGCCCACGCCAGTGTGGCAAGACCACCTTGGTGCAGCAGTTTGCGGACGACTTGACCTACTTCACCCTCGACGACCCCAACCTGCTGGCTGCCGTGCAGCAAGACCCGCTGGGGTTTGCTAGGCAGTTGGACCGGGCCATCATTGATGAAGTGCAGCGCGCCCCCCAACTCTTGTTGGCGCTCAAGCTTGTCATTGACCAAGACCGTCGCCCGGGACGCTTTTTGCTCACGGGCTCAGCCAACCTCATGGCGCTGCCGCAAATCGCCGACAGTCTGGCAGGCCGCATGGCCGTGCACACGCTGCTGCCCCTGTCGCAGTCTGAGCTGCAAGGCCGCTCCAACGACTTTTTGCAACGTGCGCAGGCGCAAGACTGGCCGCTCACCCACCCTGCTTGGGCCACCCCAACAGGCGGTACGGTGGCGCATGTGTTGGCGGGCGGCTACCCCGAAATGCGCCAGCGCCCTACAGTGGCTCGTCGGCAAGCGTGGGCGAAGGCCTACATTCAGACCTTGGTCGAACGTGATGTGCGCGATGTGGCGCAGATCGACCAGTGGCAGCAATTGCCTCAACTTTTGGCCGTGGCCGCTGCACACGGCGGGCAGTTACTCAACGCCGCGCAAACAGGTGGCCAACTTGGCCTGAACGGCAAGACGGTGGACAAATACCTAGGCATTCTGGAAAAGTTGTTTCTCGTGCAACGCCTGCCCGCCTGGAGCCGCAACGAACTCAGCCGCCTCATCAAGACACCCAAGCTTCACTTTTTGGATGCGGGCTTGCAAGCCACCCTCACCCGCTTGAGCCCTGATCTGGTGTTCACCCAGCGCGAGCGCTGGGGAGCAACGCTTGAAACCTGGGTGCATGCCGAGTTGCGCAAAGCCCTCAGCTTGAGTACAGACGACTGGTATCTCTCGCACTTTCGCGACAAAGACCAGGTGGAGGTGGACTTTGTGCTCGAATCCTCGCTGCGTCAGCTGATTGGCATCGAAGTCAAAGCTTCGGCCACAGTGAACGCGAGCGACTTCAAGGGTTTGAAAAAACTTCAGTCCCTCGCGGGCGATGCGTTCGCCACAGGACTGGTGTTGTACGACGGCCATCAAGCCCTGTCGTTTGGGCATGGCCTGTGGGCGGTGCCGCTGGCGGCGCTGTGATTTGGAGCTGACGCTCAACGGGTTTTGTGCAGCTTTGCCGCCATTAGTTCAATGTGCGTGCGCACTGCTCATTCAGCCACTTCATGCGTAACGGTCGTGGCATTGGTCAGATTATCCCTAATCGAACGCCCTAGATGAATAGTTGCTTCCAATAGATGACATACGCAGCGAAGACCCTGACGTCATCTCATTGAAGTCGCGGCCTGAGTCGTGGAGACCGTGAACCCACGATGGCGTGTCATCGCAAACCAAGTAGCCTCAACCCAAAACAACCTCTCCGTCCACAAACACCTTCAACTCACCCGGCACAAACGGTGTCCACACCTCGTTGGTGGTCAAGGGTGTTGTCACCACCACCGCCACCCGGTCATCGGGCGAGGCATGCTCAGCAAAGTTGATGCTCATGTCTTGGTCGCTCAGTTTGGCTGTGGCAAACGGATGGCGCCGCTCGAGGTAACACAGGTGGGTGGAGGCATGGGCCCACAGGGCCTGACCATTTGAGAGTAAAAAGTTGAAGGTGCCGTGCTTGGCAATGCGGGGCACCAACTCGCGCAAGGTGAGGGTGAGCTCAGCCACCGAGGGCACGCTGGCATGCGACTTGGCCAGCTCTTGCATCAGCCAGCAAAAGGCTTGCTCGCTGTCGGTTTGCCCGACCGGTCTGAAGTTGCCATGCAAACGCGGTGCATAGTTTTCTAAATTGCCGTTGTGCGCAAACACCCAATAGCGTCCCCACAGCTCGCGCACAAACGGGTGACAGTTCTCCAGCGCCACTTTGCCTTGGGTGGCCTTGCGGATGTGAGAGATCACATTGCGGCTTTTGATGGGGTAGCGACGAATCAGCTCGGCCACCGGTGAGGAGCTGGCAGGCAAATGGTCGATGAAGTGGCGCAGGCCACGGTCTTGTTCAGAGCCTTCAAAAAACGCGATGCCCCAGCCATCCGCATGGTGGTCGGTCACGCCGGCGCGCTGTGCGAACCCGGTGAAGCTGAAGGTCGCATCGGTGGGGTTTTTGCAGTTCAGACCAAGCAGTTGGCACATGGTGGGTTCTCGCAATCAAGGGCGCGGAGTTGGCGCGTGGTCTCGAATTTTCCAAGCCGCCAACATGGCCAATGCGCAGACGGCCGCCAACAGCAAAAACACTTCGTCAAACGCAGCCAAACGTGCCAGCGAGGTGGTGGTGTTGGCCAGTGTGTCGCCATGCGCGGCAAGTCGCCACTCCAGCAAGATGCCGCACAAGCTCACCCCTGCGGCGCCGCCGAGCATGCGCAAAAAGTTGATGGTGCTGGCCCCTTGCGGAATCAGTGGTGAGTCCAGACTGCGCATGGCGCCGATGTTGAGCGACGGCAGCACAAAGCCCAGACCCACGCGACCCAGCAAGGTCAGGAGCACCAACACCCACAAGGCGGTGTGTAAATTGACGATCAACATCAGCGCAAACGACAACGCGAGCATCGACAAGCCAAAGCTCACCAACAAATGCGTGGGATGGGTGCTGGAGTAGCGTCCCACAATGGCAATGGTCAGTGCGAGCACCAAGCCCGCAGGCAACAGCAAGGTGCCGACGTGGCTGGCAGACAGACCCAGGCCCAGTTGCAAATAAACCGGAATCAAATAGGTCGAACCAAACAAGGCAATGCCATAGATGAAGGCCACCACCGTGCCCATGGCAAATGGACGATTGGCAAACAGCGCCAAATTCATCAAGGGCAAGCGTTCGCGTGCAATTTGCCAGCGTTGCCAGGCGATGAAGCCCACCAAGCAAGCCAAGCTGGCCAACAACAAGCCCAGCGACACACCGTATTGCCCTCGGTGCAGCATCACCAGGCCATTGAGCAGGCACAGGGTGCCCACCGTGGCCAGTGCCAAGCCACCGATGTCCAGCGTGGGCTTGCCATGGTTGGCGCTCACGCCGCCGGGTGCGGTGGTGGGCACATAGCGGTACGACAGCCACAGCGATGCGGCACAAAACGGCACCACCATGAAAAACAAAGAGCGCCAGCCAAACATGTCCACCAGCAAGCCGCCAATGCTGGGGCCAATGGCGGGGGCCAACACCACGCCCATGCCAAACCAACTGTTGGCGCGACCCTGCTCGGAGGTGTCAAAGGCGCGCAAGATGATGATGGCGGGTATGGGCTGCACCACACCGGCCGCCAGGCCTTCGGCCACGCGGGCGACCAGCACCAGGTTGTAGTCAGTTGACAAACCGCCCGCTACGCCGGCACAGGCCAGCAGCAGCATGCAGCCGGTGTAGGTGCGGCGGTAGCCAAAGCGCACCAGCAGCCAAGGGGTGGTCAACATCGACACGGTCATGGCCACCATGAAGCCCGAGCTCACCCACTGGGCTTGCTCCTGGCCAATGGCGAATTGCCGGCTCATGTCGGGGATGCCCACGTTCATGATGGTCGATGAAATGATGGCCGCCATCGAGCCGATCATCACCGTGGCCAGCAACAACCAGCGGTGGCGCGTGCCGTAACGGCTTTGCAGTTCGGCCAACGAACCGGCTTCAGACATGGTCTGCGCTTTGGCTGGGGGGGTGTGACTGTGCGCAGTGCTGGCAAATGCAGGCCTTGCCTTGCGCGGGCTTGGGCACACGCGCCAACAACTCGGCCGAGAACGTCGCTTGAACGCACCAGCAAGCTGGCTGAGTTTGCCCACTGGCTTTGGCTGCCTCCATGGCGCACAAATTGGGTTGACCGCAGACTGGGCAATGGCAGGGGTCGATAGAAGCAAAACTGAGAGCGGGCATGCACAAAGTGTAGCGAGGCGATGCGGGCACAATGTCGCTCTTGTGATGTACCAATTCCCCCCAACGCTCCAAGCGGCGCAAGAGCGCCTGAACTTGGTGGAGCCCAAACACTACGCCTACTCGCGCAACGACCTCAATGGCGCAGTCAGCTATTTGTCGCCCTATCTCACGCACGGATTTTTGAGTGTGTTGGATGTGGCCAGTGCCATGTACCACCGCCACCGCTTGGGCGTGCAACACAAATTCATGATGGAGTTGGGCTGGCGCGAGTACTACCAGCATGTGCACCGGCACTTGGGCGATGCCGGCATCGCCACCGCCTTGCACGAGGGCGTGCTGCCTGAGTCGGCTTATGACCAAGCGTTCCCCGAGGATGTGCGCCATGCGTGCACCGGGGTGCCGGTGATTGATCAAGCTGTTTATGGTCTGTACACCACGGGCTATTTGCACAACCATGCACGCATGTGGCTGGCCAGTTATTTGGTGCACTTGCGCAAAGTGCATTGGCGCGTGGCCGCCGATTGGCTGTATGGCCACTTGCTCGACGGCGATGTGGCCAGCAACTACCTCAGCTGGCAGTGGGTCGCGGGCACGGGCAGCAGCAAGCCCTACTTGTTCAATGCCGACAACGTGGAGCAATTTGCGCCGCCGGCTTGGCACAGCCGCGGCACCTTGCTGGATACCAGCTATGAAACCCTAGACATCTTGGCATCCAACCCGGCCACGGTGACCCAGGCAGGCGGTCGAAACCATTTGGGCATGGACGAACCGCCGGTGCTCAATGCACCCCCTGAGGGCCTCGGCTTCAAGGCGCCGGACGCCGACTCCGTCAAGGGTTGCAAGGTGTGGTGGGTGCACCCTTGGGCCTTGGCCGACGTGCCAACGGACCTGCCCAGCGATGTGGTGGTGGTGGCGGCCATCTGCGCAGAGCAAACCCAGGCGCACCCCTGGGACGAGCGGCGCTGGCAGTTTGTGGCCGAGCGCATGGCCGCGTTGACGCCGCACCTGTGGTGGGCCAGTGAGTCAGCCATGGAGGCTGTGCTGGCCCAAGCGCAGACGGTGCATACCGTGGCGCATCTGCGTTTGCCCCACATGCCCACCGTGCCGTGGCAGCAGCGCGCTGCACCGAGGTTGTTTCGTGATCTGGACAAGCCCTGCGACTCGTTTTCAAAATGGTGGGTGCAAGTCAACAAAGGGGTTCGCCATTTGCAGCAGCTGGTCTACCCCATCGCGCCCAGGGCCTGACGTGGCCTCAGGGCTCACTCGCCGGGTGCAGGGCGCACCGACACCACAAAGTATTGGGTTTCACCCATGCATTCAGGCAGGCCTTTGTGCTGTTCATATTCCATCACCACCTTCTGGCCGATGTGGGTGTTGATTTGGTCGGCCACCGCGCTGTCACGCACGGTGAAGGCGAATTTTTCTGGAATCGCCGGCATGGCGGCCAAGGCGCGCACCTGCTCGCCCTCCCAGGTTTTGCAGACCCAGCCCTTGTACGAGAGCTTTTGCACATAGCCCACGCTCTCGCCACGCGAGTAGGTGAAGTGGTAGGTGAACAGCAGGTACAAGCCCGCCAGCACCGCCATGGTCAACACCAATCCGATGAGGGTGCGCAGCGCGAAGCGCAGCAGTGTTTGGGCGAATGAGTTGGGCATATGTTTTCCTGGTGGAGATGGAGCTTGATCATAGTGACTGGATCAAAACAAACGGCACCCGCAGGTGCCGTTTGTCAGACGCAGCGGTTGACCTGCCTTTAGGCTGTGCCCGCCTTTACCTTCAAGCGCCAAGCATGCAGCAAAGGCTCGGTATAGCCACTGGGTTGCGCTTTGCCTTTGAACACCAAGTCCACCGCCGCTTGGAACGCGGCAGAGGTGGCAAAGTTACCAGCCATGTTGTTGTACAGCGGGTCGCCTTTGTTTTGCTTGTCCACCACCTTGGCCATGCGTTTGAAGGTGGCGTTGACTTGGGTCTTGGTCACCACGCCGTGGTGCAGCCAGTTGGCCATGTGTTGGCTGGAGATGCGCAAGGTGGCGCGGTCTTCCATCAGGCCCACGTTGTGGATGTCGGGCACTTTGGAGCAACCCACGCCTTGGTCAATCCAGCGCACCACATAGCCCAAGATGCCTTGGGCGTTGTTGTCGAGCTCTTCTTGTTTCTCGGCGTCTTTCCATTTGGGCTTGGCCACCACGGGCACTTGCAGCAAGTCGTTGAGCAACACATCACGTTGACCGTCGGCATCGATCTTTTCCATGTCTTTTTGCACATCACTCACCTTGACCTGGTGGTAGTGCATGGCGTGCAGCACGGCGGCTGTGGGGCTGGGCACCCACGCGGTGTTGGCACCCGCTTTGGGGTGGGCAATTTTTTGTTGCAGCATGGCGGCCATCAGGTCGGGCATGGCCCACATGCCTTTGCCAATTTGCGCCTTGCCGCGCAAGCCGCAGGACAAGCCGACCAGCACGTTGTTCTTTTCGTAAGCTTGAATCCACGCCGTGGTCTTCATGTCGCCCTTGCGCAGCATGGGGCCGGCCAACATGGCGGTGTGCATCTCGTCGCCGGTGCGGTCCAAGAAGCCGGTGTTGATGAAGGCCACGCGGCTGGCCGCAGCGGCAATACAGGCTTTCAGGTTCACGCTGGTGCGACGCTCTTCGTCCATGATGCCCAGCTTGACGGTGCTGTCGGCCAAGCCCAACACCTTTTCCACGCGAGCAAACAATTCGGCTGCAAAGCCCACTTCGGCCGGGCCGTGCATTTTGGGTTTGACGATGTAGACCGAGCCGGTGCGCGAGTTGCGAATGCCATTGGCGCCGTGGCCTTGCAAGTCGTGCAGGGCGATGGCGGTGGTGACCACGGCGTCCAAGATGCCTTCAGGAATTTCGTGCACGTGGCCGTCTTTGCCGGTGTACAAAATCGCGGGGTTGGTCATCAGGTGACCCACGTTGCGCAAGAAAAGTAGCGAGCGGCCATGCAGCTTGACGGGTTGCCCCTGGGTGCCTGTGTAGACGCGGTCGGGGTTCAAGCCACGGGTGAAGGTTTTGCCGTTTTTCTCCACCACTTCGGTCAACGTGCCTTTGACGATGCCCAACCAGTTGCCGTAGGCCAGCACTTTGTCGTCGGCGTCCACCACGGCCACCGAGTCTTCCAGGTCGAGGATGGTGGACAAGGCGGCTTCCACCACCAAGTCGCTCACGCCGGCGGGGTCGCTGGCGCCAATGGCGGTGTTGCGGTTGATTTGCAAGTCCAAGTGCAAGCCGTTGTGTTGCAACAGCACCGACGACGGAGCGCTGGCTTGACCTTGGAAGCCAATCAACTGAGTTGCTTTGGCCAGCGCGGTGGTCTTGCCATTTTTCAGCGTCACCACCAAGGCGCCATTCACCACGGCGTAGCCGGTGGAATCGACGTGAGAGCCGCTCTTCAAGGGCGCGGTGCGGTCGAGCACATGGCGTGCGTAGACAATCACTTGGGCGCCACGCAGGGGGTTGTAGCCCTTGCCTTTTTCGGCGCCGTTGGCTTCAGAGATGGCGTCGGTGCCATACAGGGCGTCGTACAGCGAGCCCCATCGTGCATTGGCTGCGTTGAGCGCATAGCGGGCGTTCAGCACCGGCACCACCAACTGGGGGCCAGCTTGCAAGGCCAATTCAGCATCCACGTTTTTTGTGGTGGCTTTGGCCTTGACGGGTACGGGCACCAGGTAGCCAATTTTTTCCAAGAAGGCGCGGTAGACCTTCATGTTTTTGATCGGGCCAGGATGTTGGCTGTGCCAAGCATCGAGCTCAGCTTGCAGGCGGTCACGTTCGGCCAGCAAGGCGATGTTCTTGGGCGCCAGGTCTTGCACGATGGCGTCAAAGCCGCGCCAAAAATTCTCGACGCTCACGCCCGTGCCGGGCAGCACTTGGTGGTTGATGAACTGGTGCAAGTTGCTGGCAACCTGCAGGCTGTGCACCTGGGTGCGGGGTGTGGCGTGTTGGCTCATGGGGCGTTCTCTCTGGATGAATCAAAGGGGGAAATTTTGGATCAAAGACATTGGTGCAAATATCAGTGCGAATCTTAGGGGATGGCGCATGCTCAATTGCACGCGCCAAGGGTGGGGTTGCCCTGACAAATACGCCGCTAATCAGGCACCTGAGTCTTCACGCGTCGGCCACCAGCAAGCTGCCGTTGCGCAGGCCGCGCCAGGTGCCCAAGCTCAGGCCCAAGATCACCAGGGAGGTCAGCGCCAGCATACCCAGAGCGGGCAGCTGCAACCATGCGCCCTCAGACGTGCCAGCCAGTCGCAGAGTCAAGGCGCTGAAGGCGGCCAATGGAAAGCTCAGGCCCCAAAACGACATGCCAAAAGGCTGGGCGCGCATGGCCTCCAGCTGGGTCAAGGTCAAGGCCAAAAAGAACAAGGCCATGCCCCAAGCGGCCCAGACCAGCTGGACGTGGGCTTGCATCACCCACAGGCTCAAGCCCACGGCAGAAGGAGGCGCGACGCTGATGAACAGGGTCGGGCTCAGCTTGGCCGGCAAAGGGCCGGCCTGGCCCCAACGCACAAACAGCAAGGTTTGCAAAATAGGCCACAGCAACAAGCCAATGCCAAATTGGGCCGTGGCCCAAGTCTCAAAACCCAGCGGCACGCCGCCCAAGGGCGCCAACACATTGCCCACCACCGGGATGAACAGCGCCGGCGTCAGGGTGGGCCATTGCAAACCGCCCGCGTCCTGTGGCCGCAGCCAACGGCTGATCACCCACACCGTGGCCACAAACTCCAACACCGAGCCCGCACACCAAAACCAGGCCAAGGCCAGATCAAGCATGGCGTGGGTGTGTTGAAACAAAGCGGCCCCCAGCGCCGCCAACAAAATCACCGACACCGGAAAGGTGGCCATGAAGGCATGGCGAATCGGGTGTTGCAAGTCTTTGTGCACGGCCTGCAGGTGCAGTTTGAGCCGCAGCACACTGGCAACGCACAGCAGGCCAAAAATCAGCGCCGCGAAACCTCCCGCCACCAAGGCCAGACCCAGCGCCATGTCGCCCAGCAGGTCCGCGCCGCGCAGCCAAGCCAGGGCCAGGCCGGTCCAGCCCATGACCAACGCGAACCACGCAGGGAAGAGATGTTCAAGTGGCGCGCCGATGCG
>CANFJA010000037.1 GCA_947447235.1 Comamonadaceae bacterium | reverse complement strand
GCGTTTTCGTCCATCGCAGGCGTGCGGCCCATGGCGGCAACCCCCTTGGTCATCATCTCCGCCGTGGCCGATGCCAGGCCCGCTTGGTTGGCGGGGTCACGACGGGCCCCCGCGTCAAAATCGATCTGCACATCCACCATGGGCAAGCCAGGCGCCTCGACCAAGTACACCCGTGCACCGTTGGCCATGACCCAATGCTGGATGGGAATACCGGCTTGGGCCGATGCGGTCAGACAAGCCAGGGCGAGCCCACAAAGTGGGCGTGTCCAGCCTGCGGTGTTCAGTGCGGCAATCATCGTGTGCCCTCCACCGACTTGGGCACCCCACCGGGCTTGGCGAGCCCGGTGGCGCTTGATTTGGACATGGGCAGAGGTTGCAACACGGCCACCGTCAACTGGCTGTCGTCAAAGTAGCGTTGGGCCACCGAGCGCACTTGGTCTGCGGTGACCGCCTGCAAGCGATCGAGCAGCAACGCGTTGCTGTCCAAAGGCAAGCCTTCGATCCACGAGGTCCCGATCTCACGTGCTTGGTTGAACAAAGAATCGCGTTGGTACACCTTGGCGGCCATCCATTGGGCTTTGACGCGGCGCAACTCGGCGTCTGTCACACCCTCTTTGGCGATGCGCTGCACCTGAGCCCGCAGCGCCTGCTCCAATGCGTCGGTGGATTTGCCCGGGGCTGGTACGCCGGTGAGCATGAACACCTGCGGGCCCCGCCCGCTCAGGCCATACGAGGCGCCCACATCATCGGCCAAGCGCGTCGGGCCTTGCGCCAAGGCACGGTCTAAGCGGGCGCCGCTGTAGCCGTCCAGCACGGCAGACAACAGGGTCAAGGCCAAACTCTCCTGGGTCTCAGGGGTCTCGTCAAACGCCAAGAGACTGGGCACCTTCCAGGACAAACACACATAGGCCTGCTCGGCGGGTGCTTGCACCACCACACGCTTGATGCCTTTTTGTGCCGGTTCAATGCGCGGCTTGCGCGCAGGCACAGCACCTGCAGGCACACGCCCATAGGTGGCTTGCGCGAGTTGCAGCACGGCTTGCGCATCCACGTCGCCCACCACCACCACGGCCGCATTGGCGGGCACGTACCAACGGCGGTAGAAGTCGCGCGCGTCTTGGGGTTTCATGGCCTCCAGGTCGTTCATCCAGCCCACGATGGGGCGGCGGTAAGGCGAGGCCACAAACTGTGCAGCGCTGAGCTGTTCATACAACAAAGCCCGGGGTGCATCGTCGGTGCGCATGCGTCGCTCTTCTTTGACCACCTCCAGTTCGCGGGTGAACTCGTCATCGGGCCACAGGTTGTTGGCAAAACGGTCCGACTCCAGGCGCATCACATCGGCCAGGCGATGGGCCGGGATTTGCTGGTAGTAGCCGGTGTAGTCTTTGCTGGTGAAGGCGTTTTCACGGCCACCCAAAGCGGCCACCCGGCGCGAGAACTCGCCGGCCTTGACCGTGGGCGTGCCCTTGAACAGCATGTGCTCGAGCACATGGGCCAACCCTGTGCTGCCATCGACTTCGTCCATCGAGCCCACACGCACCCACATCATGTGCACTGCGGTAGGGGCACGGCGGTCGGCCTTGACCAAAAGGGTCATGCCGTTGTCGAGCGTGAAGCGTTGCACTTGTGTATCGGCTTGGGCCCACACTGCCCCGCAACACAGCAACACCGAACCCAAGAGCCAGCGCATGGCTGCTATGGGGTGCGATGAGGAGAAGAAAGAAATCTTTGACAAGGCGCTCACGCAGGGGTCAAGAGGCGGTTTGCGCGTGGCGTTGGTTGTTGCAATGTTCATGGCTGATGGCCAAATTCTCGAGGTGGCTGTTGCCACCTTGACTCAAAGGCTGGATGTGCTCCAGGGTGGCGGTTTCGTGTGGCACATGTTGACCACACACCCAACAAGGTACCACGCCGTGCATTTGGCGTGCGACAGTTTTGTAAATCTTTTCTCGGGTGAGGGCTAATCGGCTCAATCGGGTGAGTCTCCAAGGCGGGTAAGCACACATTGCGGCATGGAATCAAACGACAGACTATGTCGGTTAAAAGCAAACAATAGCAGAGGCACAGACATCATTTCAATAGATACACGCCATTCCAACATGACACCTGACGCCAATCGTAACGACTTGACTGAACTTTTCATCACCCATTTATTGTTAGGTTCTCAGGCAAACGACATAGTTGTATCGCTTAGAAACCCAATCAAAATGCCAACCCAGGCGCAAACTGGCAAAGACGATGACGAGCCTTCGGAAGAAGCACCTCATTCATAAAGTCGCGCCATTTTATTCAAGTGGTCTTGTATGGCATGACGCAACGAAGCAGGCCCCATCACGCGAACAAATTCAAGCATGCTGACGAGAAATGGGACCAGCAACACAGAATCAGGAATCACAGCCGTGAGTTTGTTCCAGTGCTGCCGCTTGGACTTCGAAATGATTTGGGTCGCGTTGAACGCACGTTCACTGAAGTGATACAGCGCATCGTCATGCACTTCTAACTCAAGATGAATAGCACAGCCCTTGGCATGACTGAGCAGATGGGTTTCGTCAATGTGCTTGTCTAAGTCAAATCCCTCAGGCACATGACGGATGTGCCGTGAAGCGACATCCGCATCACTTGCACGTTGCAGCGCGTAGTGGATGATGGTTGGATCAAACCCTTTGGATGCGACCAAATAAATGGTGCCATCCTTGCTGACCAACCCCAACGGGTTGACGATGCGCTTGCCATCTTTGCCAGATGGCGTTGTGTACTCAAGGGCAACCGCCCTATCCATCACAATGGCATCAATGATTTTTTGAATGATGTTTGGCGCCACGGTTGCGCGCTGGCGGCCAATGCCATCAGGAACAATCCTCACACAAGAAGCGACTTTGCGAAGTTCAGCAGCCTTTTCTCGGCTCAATACAGCATTGGCTAGCTCTTCGGCGTCTTTCGTTGACAACTGCTTGATGGCGCCAAGAGATTGCCCCACCACTTGTCCTGTCACCATCAACTGCAAAGCCACGGCTTCGGTCATGAACCACTTGACCAAGTTTTCAGGGGGTAAATAGAAGTGACTCACCTCTTTGCTCATGACTTTGCCACTGCGCTTGCTATCGGCCTTTTTGACCTTGACAGAAATATCAATGTTCTTCACGCCCAACAAGGCAGGCAAATCTTCATACCTTGAAGACAACTCGCTCACATAGCGCTGGATGGTGCGAACGGTCGCCGGAACTGGCTTGTCACCAACAGAGCGGCCATCCCATTTGAGAGCGATATCTTTGACAGAGATCACCTTATCTGGCGACCTGTAAGGCCCCAAAATATCCAACAATTTCAAGAGCGCATCAACCTGCATCACATCTCCTTTGTCACAGATGATAGGGCAGTTGGAGCATCAACCCATGGACTCAATGCGCATGGAATTCTCCTTGGAAACAATGACGCACTTCATGACCCAAGGTATGAAAGTTAACAAACTTAGCAGTCACGATCTGACACGTGTTGGAAGCCCAAAATGAACAGGCTTCAACGGGATAGTTGAATCCACCAAATCCACGCTTATGACTCTCTGCCTCACAGCGTTTCTGAACGTTGTCAACAGGCGTCCAAGTGATCGTGGTTTTGTTGGTGGTGTTTTTGGATGTCGGAAAAGACTGATGCGGATCTTCTTTGTAAGCATGGGCGTGAAAAACAATGCTCATCAACAGAAAAGCCAGTCGGTGACTTTGTTTCATTGGCAAACTCCTGTGCGTTAAAAATGTTTTTTTCAACTGCACGAATGATCACTTCTATTCGCGACAAATATAGACGCCAATTAAAAGCATTCAAAACCTTGTCTGCAAATCGTCTAACGGACTTCATCAGGCGGAGTCACCAAGACTTTAGGCGTGCGACTTTTGTCCGGGCTTCGCACATTGACATCACCATGCTTTCAAAGCTGTTGTGACTGGTGCACGTTTTTTACTTCATGTAGTTTTCTTCTTGAAAGGCCATGATTTACCTTTTTTGGCATTCAAAATGACATGCCAACATCGGTGGTATGGGAAGTTTTTCAATATATCGGCACCATACCTCGCGTGAGCCTCTCCATATTGCTTGCGCGCCCCCCAGGGCGTGCCGAGCCAGTGCAGTTGTTTGCCTTGTCAAGGCTTTCATGACCTGTGCTCTGAGCGCATCTAGGCGGTCTAATTCCTCCGCATAGCATGCAGTTCGCTGAACATTGTTAGCAGCCGACACATTCAACTCCGCCTTACATTTCTGAACTGCGCTGTTGACAGTCTTGTCAAGCTCTCGCCAACTTGAGGCCATCTCAAATCGAAGCCAATTGGAGAATTGTGGATCGCTGCTCAACGCGAAGACGAGCCCAATTGACAACACACAGATGAGGAGTAATTTCATGCCAAAGAACTTTCTGATTCAGAGTTGACAAGCTCAGAATGAGCGATTGCCATTTTTCGAGCACTTGTCCGCACTTTCAACGGCCAGCACAATGCTGTTGGCTGAGGCCAATATCTGCTGCGCTTTTGAGTTGTAAGGGATGGTCAAGGTGATGACCGATTCGTACTTACGATGGCCCAATATTTGAACTGATCGGTCATAACCTTTGCTGACATAAGCATCAGGGAGATTCCAGCAATCTTCATGGACCACCCGCTGTCCATCACGCATCTTCAAGCGCACGGCGATGCGTCGGTCATCAAATTGAGTCTCAAACTTTTGAAACAATTGGGTGTCTGAAAAACGATAACGTTCTTGACTGGGAAACCAATCGCCTTCGCTCTTGTAGAGCACGCGTACAACACCAGAGTAACTCTGGGCATCACCCCCATCCTGAATCAAGGTCAACAATTCGTTGAGGGCATCCAAATACCCCCGATTCCAAGATGTTTCAAAATAAATCAACACATTGGCGTTTCGATGACCATCAAATTTGAGCTCGGTGCGATTGAACTTTGCCACCAAAGCATTTTCTGGAAATCCCGCCAAAATTTTTGCACTCAGTCGATCGGCCTGCTGCTTTTGTTTGACAAACGAACTGAAACTGTCGGACGCCTTCTTTCCATTCATCTTTCCATCCGAGCTTGAAGACGAAATGATGCGACTGGTCAGCTTACTCGACGACACCCAGACATCGGCTGTGACGATCCATTTTTTGCTAGCTCGTTCTTGTGAGATGAGGGTGTAGTCATCAATGTAGCCCGCGCTGTAGGTCAAAATTTCATCTTTCAACAGGCGGTAACTCTGCACCTCTCGCTCACCTAACACCAAGACGCCAATTCGGTTTTCAATGGCCTGCCGAAATGCACTTTCTTTGGCTTCTTCCATGGTGTTGCCCACACCCGTCGCGCGAATGGGTGAGGGGCGCGCAGCACGCCCCCCCTCTGTGGTGCTGCAACCTACAGCCAGCAACACCCAAATTAAAAGCAACGCCCTCCACATGGCCGTCTCAACGAATGCGTTTTTGCAATTCGCGCACAGCTTGGGCGCTGTCTTTGTCCCAGCGCACCGTCACAGAAACTGTTTGACGATCCACAATTTTTTCATCCATCGAGCGCACACCTTTGAGAATTCCACTCGATTGGCTGCGGATACTCTCTGTCACCGTTCGGACCACCTCGTTGACATTCTCCCGATTCGCCACATTTGAATCTGGATAAGGATCGTCATCATTGAGTCGAACAGTTTCTGCAGCGCCAATTTTTGACTTCAGCTTGTCGTTGGCTTTTTCAACGTTTTTGGTCAACGTGATGGTCACCCGCGAGCTGGAGATTTCGTCTTGGATAAACCTGTTGAGCTTCACAAGAGCCATGTCGTGCGCCACAGCAAATGCAGCCTCTCGATTGGCCTCGCTGTTTCCAAACGAGGGGGCATAGGCCGTGACTTCAATGGCTTTGACATCACCTTTGACACAGGTTGCATCAGAAAATCCAGTGCCCCAGCTGCAATCCCATTCAAGTCTGACGCCTTGACGACTGAAATTTGTACTTAACTTCTGACTTCCAATGGGCTCGACCACTGGCGTTCGATCGGTATTTTTGCGGTTGGAAGTGCAAGCACACAGCGCCACCACCAGACACACCATCGCAATTTTTTTTAGCATTTGCAACTCCATCGTTTGATAATTTCAGAACATTTTTTGCTCTGATTCAACAACGATAGATAAAACAAGCGTCAAATACTGTCGCCTGAATTTATTCTGTATGCGTCCCTGCCAAACCAAGGCTTACGAAGGCATGAGGTCCAGAAATCAACGAAGGTAAATTGGCAGGAGATGAACGACTATTGGTTGCGGCCGTCCAAGCCATCGATCTTTTTATGCGCCTCTTGAATTTCCAAATGGATCAAGCGACCGAGCTCAGACAAAGCCTCGTGGTGCGTGTCAAAGTTTTGCAGCATCACAAAGCTGTCGGATGCCAACTCTGAGAAAACCGCGTGCGACACGACTTCGTACTTGTTGTGGCGTTCGATCACATACCACGTGTTTTGAAAATTCATAGGTCTGCTTCGTTGGTGTTGCCACTCATTCGCTGGGCAGCACATTGAACGTTTTGAACAACTTCATGAGTGCCTCACGGGCTTGCGCGTTCAAGCGTCCTTGTGGTGGACGAACATGCTCCCAATCGGCCAAGTGGTAGTGTTGGGACAACAAAAATTTCAAGGCGGTGATGGGCGGGTGGTCACCCAGCAGCGTCATCAACTCCAGAATTCTCTCATCGGGCTGGCGCACTTTCATACCGCTCATTTTTGTTGTCTGCACAGGCATGTCTTGCGCCAACACGTGTTTGACCACACCAGGAATCAAGTTGGCCAGAGCCGACACAGCCCCCATAGGTTTGAGTATTTGCAAATTAGGTTCGTGGCAGCTGGTCACGACCAAATCAGCACCGAATGAACGCATGAGGTCTAAGGTGTGTGATGCATGTGGATCTTGGTCCACGATGCCAGCCATGATCAATGGATGCACCCTGTGCAAGTCCTTCAGCACGGCTTCTGGGACATCGGCATGGCTCACACCACCCAAAACATGCACATAAAGCAGCCAGCCTGGTAGGTTCACTTTGACAATGACTTGCTCAAAAAAATCAAGCAAGGCACCTTGACTCAAGGGCTGGTAGTACAGAGGCGGAGACACCAAAAATCGCCTGACGCCTAAAGCATGTGCCTGTTGGATCAGACGAACCACATCGACCAAGGACGACGCATGCACACCCAACAAAATATCTTCCCCTCCCACCCCCGACTTGAGCAAATAAGCCAATGCGTCGAGCTTTTCGTCGGCAGCGAAGGACGCGCCCTCACCGGCATAGCCAAACAGCGTCACGTGTTCGACCCCTTTGACCGCCAAGTTTCTGATGTGCGAAGACAGCTTGGGCAGGTCGATGCTCAGGTCTGGTTGAAGCGGGGTCAACACGTCGGGCCAAACACCGACTAACTTCTTCGAAGTGGCAACCGATAGAGGCATTCTTGATTCGAAAGTGTTCGAAAGGATTAAGGTCTTTCATTATTAGTGACTGCACTTGAACGTCATCACCCGTACATACCCTTGCGAATGCGCAACGCGTGCGAGGCCATGACGAGTTCCGGCGCAAATGAAATGAATCCTTAAAACCTCATGAATTATTCTCATGGGCCCTGGGGGATTTTGTCGTTTGCCAGCTGCGCGTGAAAGATTCAAGATGGGGGCTTGTATCAAATGGCAAGGAGACTTCGATGACCAAAAGAACCCTACTTTTCAAGACACTGGCGGTGTCCTTGAGCATTGCAGCTGGGTGCTTGTCGGCCCAAGCGCAAGAGTACCCCAGCAAGCCAATTCGTGTCCTGGTGCCTTTTGCGCCCGGCGGTGTGGTGGACGTGACGGCGCGCTTGCTGACGCAAAAAATGACCGAGCGTCTGGGATGGAACTTCATCGTGGAAAACCGCCCGGGCGGCAACGGCTTCATCGCTGTCACCGCGGCGGCCAAAAGCACCCCCGACGGCTACACCTTGCTGATGGCGCACTCGGGCGAGTTTGCGGTCAACCCGGCGCTGTTCCCCAATATCCCCTATGAGTTGGAACATGACTTTCAACCCATCACCATGGTCAGCGACACGCCCATGCTGCTGGTGGCCAACAGCCAAGCGCCGTTCAACACCTTTCAAGAAATGATCGCTGAAGAGCGCAAAAACCCCGGCAAGTTGTCGTTTTCATCACCGGGCAACGGCAGTGTGAACCACCTGGCTGGCGAATGGCTGGCGATGGAGAGTGGCGTGAAGATGCAGCACATTCCCTACAAAGGCGGCGCGCCTGCGGTGGGTGCGGTGGCGTCGGGCGAAGTGCAACTGGGTGTCGTGGCGGTGCCTGCCGTGTTGCCCCATCTGTCCTCCGGTCGCGTCAAGGTGATTGGCCTGACCACCGCCAAGCGCTCGAGCTTTGACAAGACATGGGTGACCGCCAACGAAAGCGGCATTCCCCGCGTCGATGCGTCCAACTGGGTCGGTTTGTTTGCGCCAAAAGGCGTGCCCAGTGCGGTGGTGGCCAAGCTGTATGCCGAGGTGGTGAAAACTCTCGAGAACCCCGACATGCAAAAACGTTTTGCCAGCGCTGGGGCCGAGTTAGGCGGCATGTCATCTGCCGATTTCACCAAGCGCATCAAGACGGATGCGCAGCGCTACAAAGAAGTGGTGCAGCGCGCACAAATCAAACCCGAATGAGCACAACCATGCAAGACCAACGCATCCAAGTGTCTGACGGCACCAGCATTGCCTGCAGCATATCCAACGCAGCAGCAGACAAACCCCGTTTGGTGCTGCTGCATTCATTGGGCATGGACCGCCACTTTTGGACCCCCGTGGTGGCCGAATTGGCAGGCGACGTGAATGTGCTGACGCTGGACTGTCGAGGTCACGGCGAGTCAGACAAGCCCGCAGGCCCCTACACCAGCCAGCGCTTTGCACAAGACCTGAGCGAGGTGCTAGATGCGATTGGTTGGTCCCACGCCGTGGTGGCCGGTGCATCGATGGGCGGCTGCGTGACCTTGCAGTTCGCTGCAGACCATCCCGATCGCCTGTTGGGTCTGGGCCTGTTTGACAGCACCGCTTGGTATGGCGACACCGCACCCCAAGACTGGGATGGCCGCGCCAAGCGCGCACTGTCTGAGGGACTCGAGCCCATGGTGGAGTTTCAGCTCTCGCGTTGGTTCAGCGATGGGTTCAGAGCACAGTCCACGTCCGTGCTGCAAAGCAGTGTGGACACATTTTTGGCCAACGACCGCCAAGCTTTTGCCAACACCTGCCACATGTTGGGTGCTTTCGATGCACGCGCAGCGCTGCCCCACATCCGGGTGCCCACCACGGTGGTGGTGGGCGAACAAGACTACGCCACACCGATGGCCATGGCGCAAACCATCAAAGACGGCATTGCGCAGGCCAGCTTGCACGTGATCGAGGGTGCGCGACATTTGACGCCACTCGAGGTACCCGCACGGGTGGCCCACGAGCTGCGCGCGCTGATGGCCCAGTGCCCGGCTCGCGCTTGAAGGCGCAGCCACTATTTCCATTGAGGACCTATGACACCTTTTGATTTTGTTCGGCCGCACAGCCTGTCTCAGGCGGTTGCACTGCTCGACCCCGATGACCCCCATGTGCTGCCCGTGGGTGGCGCCACAGCGCTGATTCAAATGATGAAGGTGGGCGTGTTGCGCCCTACCCGCTTGGTGTTTTTAGACCGCGTCGAGCCCGTGCATTCCGAAATTCGTGTCGATGCCCAAGGCCATTTGCACGTGGGCGGGTTGGCGCGCTTGTCGGCGCTCGAGCATTCGAGCCTGGTGCAACAAGGTTGGCCGGTGTTGACCCGTGCCCTGCACAACCTGGCCAATGTGCGGGTACGCAATGTGGCCACTGTGGGTGGGTGCATGGCGCATGCCGATCCACACATGGACTTGCCGCCCATCTTGTCGGCGCTGGGCGCGCATGCGGTGGTGTTGGGCCCCACAGGGGAACGCGTGGTGCCCATCGAGGCGTTGCATCTGGGCTATTACGAAGTGGCGCTGGCCCGCAATGAATTGATTGCCAAGGTGGTGGTGCCCCCCATGGGCCCCCAATTGGCGGCTTACAGCAAGGTCACCACACGCGTGAAGCACGACTGGCCAGCCTTGGGCTTGGCAGTCTCGCTGACCTTGGCAGATGACGGTTGCTTGGGCGAGGTCAGCTTGGTCTTGGGCGCCGTGATGGACAAACCCACGCGGCTGGTGTCGGTTGAACACATGTTGCGCGGCGCACGACCCGATAACAACACGCTGACGCAAGCAGGCCTTGCCGCTGCAGCCTCGCTCGACATCGTGGGCGACACCCACGGCTCAGCCAGTTACAAGAAACAGTTGCTGCGCACCTACATCGGCCGCACCGTTCGGGTGGCCTTAGGGGCAGCACATGAGGGGATTGCACAGTGAGCACCACCACTTTTAAAACCAATCCACAAGGCCAAGTCGGTCGATCGGTGTCCCGGGTGGAGTCACACGCCAAAGTCACTGGCCGCGCCGACTACACCCACAACCTGGTGTTGCCACGCATGCTCACGGGCAAGATCTTTCGCAGCACTGTGGCGCATGGCCACATCCGTGCGATTGACGTGAGCGCGGCCGCCCAACTGCCAGGCGTGCACGCGGTGGTGACGGGGCAAGACATCTTGCGCATCATCCCAGACCCCTACTACGGTCCGGCCTTTCATGACCAGCCCATCTTGGCATTGGGCAAAGTGCACTACGTGGGCGAACCCGTGGCCGTGGTGTTGGCGAATGACCCACACATTGCCGAAGAAGCCTGCGCGCTCATCATCGTGGACTACGAGGAGTTGCCTGCGGTGTTTGATGAGGTGGAAGCCGGCAAATCAGAAGTCATCGTGCACGAGCGGCTCAAACCCGCAGGCACCTTCCCCGACCTCAAGCACTTGGCGGGCCGCACTGACACCAACATCGCCTTGGACTTTCACCTCAAGCGCGGCGATGTCGACAAAGCCTTTGCCGAAGCAGACCATGTGTTTGAGCACACCTTCCGCACCCAACAGGTGATGCACACGCCCATGGAGCCCATGGTGTCGATCGCAGAACCTGGTCATCAACAGATCACCATCCACACCGCCTCGCAAAGTCCATCGTTCGTTCGCATCGAAATTGCGAGACTGTTGGGTTGGCAAGAAAACCAAGTGCGTGTGCGAACCGGCACCTTAGGCGGCGGTTTTGGCGCCAAGCTCTACATCAAGCTCGAAGCACTGGTGACGGCATTGGCACTGATGACGCGCCGACCGGTCAAGATTGCCCTGACGATGGAAGAGCAGTTTTTCACCATCACCAAACACGCCAGCACATTCCGCATGAAGACGGCGGTGCGCAAAGACGGCACCATCACCGGACGCGAATGCGAAGTGTGGTGGAACGGCGGTGCCGCCGCCGACATTGGCCCGCGCGTCACGCAAAAGTCTGGCTTTACGGCGCCCGGGCCCTACGACATCGAGAACGTGAAAGTGGACTCGTATGCGGTCTACACCAACTTGCCACCTGCTGGGGCCTTTCGTGGCTTTGGCATACCGCAGCTGGTATGGGCCTACGAAAGCCAATCCGACATCATGGCGCGTGCGCTCAAGATGGACCCGGTGGCCTTTCGCTTGAAAAACTTCTTGCGTGACGGACGCCCCCAAGCCACCGGCACGATCATGCATGAAGCGGCATTGCACTTGGTGCTGGAGCGCACCGCGAGCCGAATGAAGTGGGATCAACCCTTCGAGAAAGGCATGGGCACCTTGCGACGGGGCCGCGGCATTGGCCTCGGGTTCAAAGCCGTGGTGGCACCGACCACCTCGGTGGCGATGATTAATTTGTCGGGCGACGGCAGTTGCATCGTCTATTCGAGCACCGTTGAAATGGGCCAAGGCTCGGACACCGCCATTGCCTTGATGGCCGGCGAGGTGCTGGGTATTGCAGCTGAAAAAATCAAGGTGTCTCGGCCCGATACAGAGATCACACCCTACGACATGGCCACACTGGGGTCGCGCTCGACCTTTCACATGGGGCATGCCGTTCGCTTGGCAGCCGAAGACGTGTTGGTGAAGCTGCGCGTTTTGGCCAAAGAAGTGGGTGAGGCCGATAGCTCGCCAGCCAACGCAGCCACTTTGCTGCGAAAGAAGTTTGGCATGCAAGCCGGAAATGTGATTGGTGTGGGCAGCTTCATCCCAGCCTACACGCCGCCCAATTACGAGAACGGACAATCAGACAACATCACCCCCAACTGGATGGTGGGTGCCTGTGGTGTGGAGGTCGAGGTCGACACAGAAACAGGCCACGTGAAGATTTTGCGCATGGAAAACGTGGTCGACTGCGGCACGCCCATCAACCCAAAGATTGTGGAAACACAAATCAGCGGTGCGGCCATCATGCAAATCGGCATCTCCATGTTCGAGGAGATGGTGTTTGACGAAAACGGGCAACTGCGCAATGCCTCGTTCTCGGAATACAAGATTCCTGGCATCCAAGACATTCCCCCGGCCATGGGCAACGAAGTGGCGCAAGCCCAACAAAGCAACGGTCCATTTGGGGCCAAAGGTGTTGGCGAAAGTGCCACCTTCGGCGTGGCCTCGGCCTTGGCCGAAGCGATTGAAGACGCCGTGGGTGTGCGCTTGACCAGCTTGCCCCTCAAACCCGAAGCCATCTACCGTGCCATGGCCGCTGCCCGTGGCGAAACCCTCGATACCCCGTGAATGCCATGACCACTGCCACACACCCTCTTCACTTCACGCTCAATGGTGAACGCGTCAGCACTGCCATTGCGCCCCATGAAACCTTGCTCGAGACCCTGCGCAACCGC
>CANFJA010000036.1 GCA_947447235.1 Comamonadaceae bacterium | reverse complement strand
TGCACGCCCATGTACCAAGGGTGAACCGTTTGGGGTAATTCCACAATTTCTGTCAGTTGTTCGCGTTGGGTCAAGGCGGAAATCACCAGTCCTGATTTGCGCAGGGTATCCAGGTAATTCACATTGGCTTCGTAGCGATGGCGGTGACGCTCAGTTACCACGTCGCCGTAGATTTTGTGTGCCAGTGTGCCCTTGGCCACGTCCGAGCTTTGTGCGCCCAGGCGCATGGTGCCTCCGAGATCAGAGTTGCTGTCACGGGTTTGAATGCTGCCATCGGCATCTTTCCATTCGTTGATCAAGGCAATCACGGGGAAGGGGCTGTTGGGTTCAAACTCGGTGCTGTTGGCGTCTTTCAGCCCCGCAACGTGACGTGCGTACTCGATGGTGGCCACTTGCATGCCTAGGCAAATGCCGAGATAAGGCACTTTGTGTTCACGCGCGAACTGAGCTGCGGAAATTTTGCCTTCGACGCCGCGCACACCAAAACCACCTGGCACCAACACACCGTCGAACTTGGCAAGTTGCGACACGTTGTCTTGGGTGATGGTTTCGGAGTCAATGTATTCGATCTTCACACGTGCATGGTTCTTCATGCCGGCGTGACGCAGGGCTTCATTGAGCGATTTGTAGCTGTCAGAAAGGTCCACATACTTGCCCACCATGGCAATGGTGACTTCTTGGGCAGGGTGTTCCACCTCGTGTACCAAGTCGTCCCAGCGCTTGAGGTTGGCGGGTTGAGCGCTGATGCGAAGCTTGTCGCAAATCAATCTGTCTAGACCTTGCTCGTGCAGCATACGTGGGACTTTGTAGATGGTGTCCACGTCCCACATGGAGATCACGCCCCACTCGGGCACATTGGAGAACAAACTGATCTTGGCGCGTTCGTCTTCGGGTATGGGACGGTCGGCGCGGCATAACAGACAGTCGGCTTGGATGCCAATTTCACGCAGCTTTTGTGCGGTGTGTTGGGTGGGTTTGGTTTTGAGTTCGCCTGCGGCAGCAATCCATGGCACATAGCTCAAGTGAACAAAGGCTGTGTTGTGCGCGCCCAGCTTGAGGCTCATCTGGCGTGCGGCTTCAAGGAAGGGCAACGACTCGATGTCACCCACCGTCCCGCCGATTTCCACAATGGCCACATCCACCGCATCGGGGGCTTCAAAACCTGCACCGCGTTTGATGAAGTCTTGAATTTCGTTGGTGATGTGAGGGATAACCTGAACAGTTTTACCCAAATAGTCGCCACGTCGCTCTTTTTCGAGCACGCTTTTGTAAATTTGGCCTGTCGTAAAGTTATTCGCCTTCTTCATGCGCGTCGTGATGAAGCGCTCGTAGTGGCCCAAATCCAGGTCGGTTTCAGCGCCATCGTCGGTCACGAACACCTCGCCGTGTTGGAATGGCGACATGGTGCCTGGGTCTACGTTGATGTAGGGATCGAGCTTGATGAGGGTGACGGAGAGGCCGCGTGATTCAAGGATCGCGGCGAGAGAGGCGGAAGCGATTCCCTTGCCCAGGGAAGACACTACACCGCCGGTGACGAAGACAAATTGGGTCATGCCAGATCGGGAGTTGGATCTCCCGGTAGGTGGAAATGGAAATTATAGGCGCTCTGCTACATTGCGAAACATGTCTGATCTGTCAAACAAACATATTGTCTTGGGACTGAGTGGCGGCATCGCCTGCTACAAAGCGGCGGAGTTGTGTCGTTCCTTGATCAAGGCGGGGGCCAGCGTTCAAGTGGTGATGACCGAAGCTGCGGCGCAGTTCATCACGCCTGTCACGCTTCAGGCTTTGAGCAATCGCCCTGTGTATGTGTCTCAATGGGATGGGCGAGAACCCAACAACATGGCGCACATCAATTTGAGTCGTAACGCCGATGCCATTGTGGTGGCACCTGCCAGTGCCGATTTCATGGCCAAGTTGCTGCACGGGCGGACCGATGATTTGCTGAGTTTGATGTGCTTGGCGCGCCCGATGGAACGCGTGCCTTTGGTATTGGCGCCTGCCATGAACCGTGAGATGTGGCAGCACCCTGCCACGCAACGCAATGTGACGCAACTGAGGGCCGATGGCGCGCATGTGTTGGATGTAGGTCAGGGTGAGCAAGCGTGTGGTGAAACAGGTGACGGTCGCATGTTGGAGCCTGAGGAAATATTAGAAGATTTGGTGGCGTTTTTTCAACCGAAGGCGTTGCAAGGACAGCATGTGCTGGTCACTGCAGGGCCGACGTTCGAAGCCATTGATCCGGTGCGCGGCATCACCAATTTGTCGAGTGGCAAGATGGGCTTTGCAATTGCGCGTGCCGCGCGCGAAGCGGGGGCTGAGGTCACGCTGGTCGCTGGCCCCGTTCATCAGGCCACACCTCGTGGCGTGCGACGCGTCGATGTGCGATCGGCTTTGGACATGCAAGCTGCTGTAACGCAATACGTGGACCAGGCCACGGTGTTTGTGGCAACGGCTGCTGTGGCCGATTGGCGATTGGCTAGCGTGGCGACGCAAAAAATCAAGAAATACGGCTCGGGCCAATTGCCCCAGATGCAGTTCACCGAAAACCCCGATATCTTGGCCTCTGTCGCAAAGTCTGAGCGTGCACAAAACGGCGCATTGTTTTGTGTAGGGTTTGCTGCCGAGAGTCATGACTTGTTGGCGCATGCTACGGCAAAGCGCGCGCGCAAAGGTGTGCCGCTGCTGGTGGGCAATATTGGTCCGGCCACGTTTGGTTTGGATGACAACGCCTTGCTGTTGGTGGACGCGCAGGGCAGTCAAGAATTGCCTCACGCGAGCAAGCTCAGTTTGGCCCGTCAGTTGGTGGCGGAAATTGCGCGTCGTCGCAGCTGAATCTTTATCTTTTTCGATGAAGCAAGACCGCGCCTCACTTTGAACTTGAATCTATGAAACTCGACGTCAAAATTCTGGATCCCCGCATGGCAGACCAACTGCCCCAATACGCCACAACTGGCAGTGCTGGGTTGGATTTGCGGGCTTGTTTGGATGCACCTCTGACCTTAGAACCCAACGCCTGGCAGCTGGTGCCCACAGGCATTGCGATCCATTTGGCAGACCCCGCATATGCCGCTTTGATCTTGCCGCGCTCCGGTCTAGGTCACAAGCACGGCATTGTGTTGGGCAATTTGGTGGGGCTCATCGACAGCGATTACCAAGGGCAATTGATGGTCAGTGCTTGGAACCGCAGCGATGTGGCCTTCACGTTAGAGCCCATGGAGCGCTTGGCGCAGTTGGTCATCGTGCCCGTGGTGCAGGCGCAATTTCATGTGGTCAAGGAGTTCGCAGCACCCACCGAGCGAGGCGAGGGCGGGTACGGGTCGACCGGTAAAAAGTAAATCAGTGCAGCAGGTTGCTGCTTGGCACCTGCGGTTCAATTTTAAAAAAACCAGTGCCCGCTGTGCCACGGTCTTTTTCCTCGTCAGAGGCTTCACGCACCGACTTCACCTCCAGGTGAATGCGAATGGCGATACCCGCCAGCGGATGGTTGCCGTCAAGCACCACATGCTCAGGGTAAATGTCCGTCACGGTGTAGAGCAAGTCGCGTGGTGCGTCACGGTTGCAGCCATCGGGCAGAGCGTGACCTTCGATGGTGTGGCCTTCTTCTAGCTCTTTCGGAAAACGCGTGCGGTCTTCTAAAAACACGCGTTCTTCGTCATAGTCGCCAAAAGCCTCTTCAGGCTCTAGGTGCAAGTCAATCAGCGCGCCGACGCTGTGACCTTGCAGCGATTCTTCGATTTTGTGCAGCAAATCGTCCCCGCCGAGTAAAAACTCAACGGGTTCGTCCAATTCGTCAAGTACCTCGCCCAAGGTGTCTTTCAGGGTCCAGGTCAGGCCGACCACGCAGTGTTGGGTAATTTCCATAGTGCAAAATTGTCTCACGATGAATGTGAAACACCCTTTAACTCTGCTTGGCGGCCTGACACCCGCTGAATTCATGCAGCGCCATTGGCAACGTAAGCCCTTGCTGGTGCGTCAAGCCATCCCTAATTTCTCGCCTCTACTGAGTCGTTCCGAATTGTTCGATTTGGCGGCGCAAGACGGCGTGGAGTCCCGGCTGGTGCTAGGAGACGATGGAGGGCAGCGCGATTGGCACATGCAGCACGGCCCTTTCAAGCGTCGCGCCATTCCCAAGCTGAGTGAGCGTGACTGGACTTTGTTGGTTCAGGGTGTGGATTTGCACGACGATGGCGTGTCCGATCTGATGCAGAAGTTTCGTTTCGTGCCCGATGCCCGCTTGGACGATGTGATGATCAGCTACGCCAGCGATGGTGGTGGGGTGGGGCCCCACTTTGACAGCTATGACGTGTTTTTGTTGCAGGCGCATGGTCAGCGCCGTTGGCGCATTGGACGGCAAAAGGATTTATCGCTTCGTTCTAATATGCCGCTCAAGGTGCTGGCCCATTTCAAACCGGAACAAGAATTCGTTCTCGACCCCGGAGACATGCTTTATTTGCCTCCACGCTATGCCCACGATGGCGTGGCCTTGGGTGAGTGCATGACTTATTCTGTGGGTTTTCGCGTGCCTCAGTTTGCTGACCTGGGTCGAGAGATATTGCTCCGGGTGAGCGAGTCAGTGGATGAAAACCTAGCGTCTGATTTGTACCGAGACCCCGCGCAAATGGCGGTACAGCGTCCGGGTGCCATACCTGCAGCGATGCAGCTGTTTGCAAAAAAGGCTGTGCAGCGCGCGTTGAAGGATCCTCTGGCACTCAACCGCGCCTTTGGAGAGTTGATGACTGAACCTAAAGCAAACGTTTGGTTTGAAACCCAAGACGTGCCTGGACGGCTCAATAACGTGCGTTTAAATCGGCGCAGCCGAATGATGTATGACAAGCAGCATATTTTTCTGAATGGCGAAAGTTGGCGTGCAAGTGGACCTGATGCTCTGTTGATGCGTCAATTGGCTGACCAGCGTGAACTCAAGGCTGACATTCTTAGTTTGGCAAGTGTTGACGCACTGCAACTATTGGCAGATTGGTACAAAGCCGGGTGGCTTGAAAAAAATATCAACTGAAAGTTATAACTTGACGCCACCCTGACACTTGGTTAGTCAATAACAGGGAATTACCCTATAATTTGCGGCTGAGTTAGAAGGGCTCGAATCCATCAGCTCGGTCGCGGTGCAAGCTGCGGCAATTTCTAGAAATTGTTTTCATCCCCATCAAAGGAAAATTGATATGAAAAAAACGCTCCTGCTGGCGACCCTCTTGGCTGCTGCTGCTCTCGTTGCTTGCGGTAAAAAAGAAGCCCCCGCTGCTGCACCTGCCGCACCTGCTGAAGTTGCCTCTGCTCCTGCTGCTGACGCATCTGCACCTGCTGCACCTGCTTCTGAAGCCGCCAGCAAGTAATCCGCTTTCGAGCTGATTCAAAAGCCACCCTTTGGGTGGCTTTTTTTCATGTCTGCCCAAGCCGAGGTTTTATCGGGATGATCAAACGGTGAACCAAATTGTTCCTTGATCTTGGCTTGCGACATCAATATCTTTGGCCTCGCAACCCAAGGCCTTGCTCAAACAGCGACGCGCCAACTCTGGAGAGTTGTTGCGTTCGCTCAGGTGAGCGGCAACCACATGCCTTAATTGCTGATGGGCAATGCGTTGCAACAGATCAGCGGAGTCTTTGTTGTTCAAATGTCCCCAATCCCCACCGATTCGATGCTTGAGAAAATGAGGGTAAGAAGAGTTTGCCAGCATGTCTAGATCGTGATTGGTTTCGATCATGATGGCATGACACAGCTGAAGTGCTTGGACAACATGTTGGGTGACATGCCCCAGGTCTGTGACCACACCCAATCGACGGTCACCATCGCTGCATTGGAGTTGTAAGGGCTCGCGCGCGTCGTGAGGAACTGTGAAAGGTGTCAATTGAAGATTGTTGATGCTGATGGTTTCGCTGTCGCGAGTCCTGCGAATCCAAGGTCTCATTGAATTCCACTGAGGGTTTTGTATGGCCAGCCAAGTACCCTGACTCATCCAAATGGGCATGGGCTTGCGTTTGAGCAGGCCGTATGCACAGCCAATGTGGTCCCCGTGCTCATGGGTGATAAAGATTGCATCAAGCTCTTGGGCTGAGGTTCCTGCTTGAATCAAGCGAGTTTCTAGGTCACGCAGTTTCAAGCCGCAATCGATCAGAACCCGTGTGGTGTGGATGCCTTCAGTTGCTTCGACCAAGGTGGCGTTGCCTGAACTGCCACTGCCCAGGCTTTTGAAGCGCAGCATGAACGCCCTTAACGAAGATCGTCGGCCAGTAATTTCAAGATGCGTTGAGCGATCGGTGAGTTTTCTTGCTGCCCTGATGCATTTTGTACGGTGACTTCAGACTTCCCGCCAGAATTGATCACCCAAACGCGGTATTTCTGGGGGCCTGCATCAGGTTTGGCAGAACTGAATAAATTACTAAAGAAGCCTTTTTCTTCCTTGTTGGAAGAATCCACATACCTTACAAAGTAAATGCCTTGGGCACGGTCCCGGTCCTCTACAGTGAATCCAGTTCGATCGAGCGCAACACCAACCCGTCGCCAAGCCACGTCAAATGAATCTGCGATGGATAGTTTGTTAGGGTCTGTGTTGTTGCTGGCTTTCGCGACGGAAGTTTGGGTTGCAACCAAACTCTTGGCCTGAGTGTCTGAAACGCCTAACTTGACCATCAATCGGGTCAAGAACTCAGCTTCCAACTCACTGTCGCTCGGGCGTGGTTGCCAAATGGTGGTGCTTTTGATTTGGTCTGCAAACTCTTCCCGCATGCCACGGTGTGTGATGAAAATATCCACGCCGCCCGTGTTGTTGCGCTCAAGGCGAGTACGAAACTTGTCTCGTTCGCCTGATGAGTAAAGACCATCGAAAACCTTACCGAGTGTTCGACGGATGAAGTCTTGTGGAATTTTCGCCCGATTCTCTGCCCACTCCGTTTCAAGTAAGCCCAATTGCTGTTGGTCGATGACGTACTCGAATCCATTTTCTTTCCAGAATCCATGGACGATTGGCCAGATTTCATCGGCTGAACGATTGACGACCAACCAGCGTTGTTTTCCGTCACGCTCAATTCGCGCATCGTTGACTTGTTTTGCCGCTGTGCTGGCAATCGTCGGTTGACTCGGCCGGGTGGACATGCCGCTCGCTGTCACGATCCCACCAGGCACCGCATAACGTGTATCGCGCGACAGTTGGGTCAAATCTGGTGGAATATCAAGCGGAACGATTTTGGCAACGCCATCTGTTTTGTAGTTGACTTTGTCGTTGTCCATGAAAGAACCGCATGCGCTCAAAAGCGCAATGACACTGAGGCTCAGACAGACGCGCGAGAGTTGAAGTGGGTACATGACTGCAGTGGCCTTATTTGTCGAAATCAGATCAATCCGGCAGCGCGCAATGCGCCTTCCACTACCGGTTCGTTGGCTGTTGTCAGGGGGGTCATGGGTAAGCGAAGAGCTGGACCGCATAAACCCATTCGGTGCATGGCCCATTTGACGGGAATGGGATTGGCCTCGACAAACAAATGCTTGTGCACGGGCATGAGTTTGAATTGAATTTCCATGGCACGCTTCACATCGCCTGCAATGGCGGCTATGCACAGCTCGTGCATCCAACGAGGGGCCACGTTCGCGGTGACGCTGATGTTGCCTTGCCCACCGCATAGCATCAAGGCAACCGCTGTCGGATCATCGCCCGAGTAGACAGCAAAACCTTTGGGAACGTCACGGATCAGCCATTGGGCACGCTCAATGTTGCCGGTGGCTTCTTTGATGCCCACGATACCCGGGACTTTGGACAGACGCAGCACCGTGTCGTGTGCCATATCCGCCACGCTGCGGCCTGGCACGTTGTAGAGCACCACAGGCAGGTCTACAGCTTCTGCTATGGCTTTGAAGTGCAGGTATTGGCCTTCTTGGGTTGGCTTGTTGTAGTAGGGCACCACTTGCAACTGGCAATCCGCACCAACGCCTTTGGCAAACTTGGCCAACTCAATGGCTTCGGACGTGGAATTGGCCCCGCATCCGGCCATGATGGGCACATGACGCTGGGTGTGCTTGGCAGCTTGTTCGACCGAGACGCGGATGATTTCGCAATGTTCTTCAACATTGACAGTTGGCGATTCGCCGGTGGTTCCAACGACACCAATGCAATCGGTGCCCTCTGCAATGTGCCAGTCAATCAGCTGACGCAAGGTGGGGTAATCCACGCTGCCGTTTTCTAACATAGGGGTGGCCAACGCCACGATGCTGCCGGTGATGGGTGTCATGTCCGCAGGTTCGGTCAAGATAAAACAATCATTCTAACGAGTGCAGACTCGGACTCAGGTCGTAGCGCAGCACAAAGTCAGGTGTCGTCTTTGTGTGGACAGCCACGATGCGTTGCACAAAGCGCTCAGGGGCGCTTAAAAAGCCGTCCTCGTAGGCAATGACGTGTAAGTCGGCACACCGCGACAGCAGTTCGCCAGGTTGCAATAAAAAATCAGGGCGGGAGGGCTTGCCCACGGTTTGGTTGCCCGCTGCAAAGGTTTCATAAATCAGCACGCCACCTGGCACCAAACTGCTCAAAATATTGGGCCACAAGGCTCGCCAGAGGTAGTTGGTGACCACAACAGCGCCAAACTGGCGATGGCCAAGAGGCCATGAAGCATTTTCAATGTCTGCCTGGACCGCTTCTCCGAGTTCCGCAACCGCTGCAATGGCTTGTGCATCTCGGTCAACACCCACCACAGCATGTCCTTGTTGTGCCAAGTAGCGCATGTGCCTGCCCTGACCACATGCCACATCCAAAACAGTTGAATGCTTGGGGATCAAATGGGCCCAACGCTGAACCCACAGTGATGGTGGCTCAGTGCCGTGTGCGGCTAGAGCGACTGTCATCTCAAAAGCACCCCCAGACCTGGTTGGCCATGTTCATCAGAAAACTCGGACGCAAGTACAAAGACAACACAGCCAGCAGCACGCTGCCACAAGCTATGGCAAACAAGAGGTGACGCAGCCAATACTTCATCACGCAGCAGCCACTCCGTGCTCACGTGCAATGGCGTTTTCACGCACAGGCAAATTGATCAAGGCGGCAAAAACACCAAGTGCAATGGAGATGTACCAGACGATGTCGTAGCTGCCTGTTTTGTCATAGAGGTAGCCGCCCAGCCAAACACCCATGAAGCTGCCAATTTGATGGCTAAAGAACACAAAGCCACTCAACATGGACAAATGCGCCACCCCAAAAATTTGGGCAACCACGGCATTGGTTGGAGGGACGGTGGACAGCCACAGAAAACCCATGGCTGCAGCAAAGATGTACACGCTGAAGGGGGACAAGGGGGCCAGCAAAAACAAACTGATGGCAATGGCACGCGACAGGTAAATGAAGGACAAAATTTTGCGCTTGGCCAAGCGTTGCCCCAACGATCCAGCGATGTAGGTGCCAAAGACGTTGAATAAGCCAATCAGAGCTAAGGCCATGCTGGCGACTTCGGGTGACAAGCCTTTGTCTTTCAAATAACTGGGCATGTGCACACCAATGAAAACCACTTGAAATCCGCACACGAAATAACCCGCCATCAACAGTTGAAAACTTGGGTAGGCAAAGGCTTCACGCAGGGCATGCAAAATCGTTTGGTCGCGTTTCGGAACCGCGCCGCCTGCAAAGCCTGGCTCACGCAGGCCAAATGCCAGCGGAATGACCATGATGACGGCCAAACTCAGCATCACCAAGGCCTGCTGCCAGCCAAAAGTTTGTATCAGAAAGCCTTCTGTGGGCACCATCAAAAACTGACCAAAGGATCCTGCTGCCGCTGCAACACCCATGGCCCAAGAGCGTTTTTCAGCGCTGACGTTGCGGCCAATCACCCCATAAATCACGGCGTAGGTGGTGCCTGCTTGGGCGATACCAATCAAGACACCAGCAGAGGCCGTGAACAATGCAGGCGTGTCAGAGTAAGCCATTCCTACTAATCCCAGCGCATAGAGCAGCGAACAAACCACGATGACGCGAAATGCGCCAAAGCGATCGGCCAACATCCCAGAGAAGATGCCCGCAAAGCCCCATGTGAGGTTTTGGATGGCAATGGCGAAAGCAAAGTTTTCACGGGTCCAGTCTTGGGCTTGTGTGATGGGTTGAAGCCACAGGCCAAAGCCGTGGCGTACTCCCATGGACAAGGTCACGATGGCAGCGCCACAAAAGAGGACTTGCCACATCGGCAAAGTTTTGGGTGATGAATAGGTCATGGGGAGCGACTTTAACTAAAACCTACAATGCCCGCCCATGGCTACCAAGCAACCCACCACATCGCCCCAGTACTCCGAAGGTTCCATTCGTGTTCTCAAAGGACTCGAACCCGTCAAACAGCGTCCGGGCATGTACACCCGCACCGACAACCCCTTACACATCATCCAAGAGGTGCTCGACAACGCCGCAGATGAGGCGCTGGCCGGCCATGGCAAAAAAATTGGCGTCACCTTGCATACAGACGGTTCGGTCACCATCGACGACGATGGGCGGGGTATTCCGTTTGGCATGCACCCCGAAGAAAAAGCGCCAGTCATTGAGCTTGTCTTTACCCGCTTGCACGCGGGTGGCAAGTTCGACAAGGGGCAAGGAGGGGCTTACAGCTTTTCGGGCGGTTTGCATGGCGTGGGTGTGAGCGTGACCAACGCATTGGCCAAGCGCATGGAAGTCACTTCTTACCGCGAAGGTCAAGTGGCTCGCCTGGTGTTTTCTGCCGGCGACGTGATCGAACCCTTGGTTTTGCGCCCACAGGTCACCGGGGACCGCAAATTGGGCACCTCAGTGCGCGTGTGGCCTGACGCCAAATACTTTGAGTCTTCGGCGCTGCCGATGAACGAGTTGGTGCATTTGTTGCGCAGCAAGGCCGTGTTGATGCCTGGCGTCAGCGTGACCCTCGCCAATGAAAAAAGTAAAGAAACACAAAACTGGCTTTACAAGGGCGGTCTGCGCGATTACTTGATGCAGTCCCTGACCGGCGAATTGGTGATTCCCATGTTCGAAGGCGACGGTTATGCCGACAGCAACCACGACAGCTTTGCTGAAGGCGAGGGCGCTGCTTGGGCGGTGGCTTTCACCGAAGATGGTCAGCCTGTGCGTGAGAGCTACGTGAACCTGATTCCCACCAGCGCGGGAGGTACCCACGACAGTGGACTGCGCGATGGTTTGTTCACGGCGGTCAAGAGCTTCATCGAATTGCATGCCTTGCTGCCCAAAGGCGTCAAGTTGTTGCCCGAAGACGTTTTTGCCCGAGCCAGCTATGTGCTCAGCGCCAAAGTCTTGGACCCGCAATTTCAGGGGCAAATCAAAGAGCGCCTCAATTCCCGCGATGCGGTGCGCCTGGTGTCGAGCTATGTGCGCCCTACCATGGAGCTGTGGCTCAACCAGCACGTGGAGTACGGCAAAAAGCTGGCGGAGCTGGCCATCAAAGCTGCGCAAAGCCGCCAAAAAGCGGGGCAAAAGGTTGAAAAACGCAAGGGCTCCGGCGTGGCGGTGTTGCCGGGCAAGTTGACCGATTGCGAAAGCAAGGACATCGCCCACAACGAGGTGTTCTTGGTCGAGGGTGACTCAGCAGGCGGCAGCGCCAAGATGGGCCGCAACAAAGAAAACCAGGCCATTTTGCCCCTGCGCGGCAAAGTGCTCAACACCTGGGAGGTCGAGCGTGACCGCCTGTTTGCCAACAACGAAATTCACGACATTTCAGTAGCCATTGGCATCGACCCACATGGGCCCAACGACAGCCCTGACATGACGGGTTTGCGCTACGGCAAGGTGTGCATCTTGAGCGATGCCGATGTGGATGGCTCGCACATTCAGGTGCTGTTGTTGACCTTGTTTTTTAGACACTTTCCCAAGCTCATTGAGGCTGGGCATGTCTATGTGGCGCGTCCGCCCCTGTTCCGCGTCGATGCGCCTGCACGTGGCAAAAAACCAGCCTCCAAGGTGTACGCCTTGGACGAAGGCGAACTCACGGCCATCCTTGACAAGCTGCGCAAAGACGGTGTGCGCGAAGGCTCGTGGAGCATCAGCCGCTTCAAAGGTTTGGGCGAGATGAGCGCCGAGCAACTGTGGGACACCACCCTCAACCCAGACACCCGCCGTTTGATGCCCGTGCAACTGGGCGTGCTGGACTTTTTGCAAACCGAAGGCTTGATCACACAGCTGATGGGCAAAGGCGAAGCTGCCGCACGCCGCGAGCTGATGGAACTGCATGGCGATTCGATTGAGATTGACGTATGACCGATTTGTTGACCCCAAACCTGCCTACCGCTGACAACGAGGGCGACATTGCACTGGGCCACTATGCCCAGCGTGCTTACCTTGAGTACGCCCTGAGCGTGGTCAAAGGCCGCGCTTTGCCCGATGTGTGCGACGGCCAAAAGCCCGTGCAGCGCCGAATTCTGTATTCGATGTCCCGCATGGGCCTGGGCTTCAGTGGCCCCAACAACAACACGGGGGCCAAACCCGTCAAGTGCGCCCGCGTGGTGGGTGATGTACTGGGTCGTTACCACCCGCATGGCGACAGTGCCGCGTACGAAGCACTGGTGCGCATGGCCCAAGACTTTGCGCAACGCTACCCGCTGATTGATGGTCAAGGCAACTTTGGCTCACGCGATGGCGACGGCGCTGCGGCCATGCGTTACACCGAAGCTCGCTTGGCCAAAATCACCACGCTGCTGCTGGACGAAATTGACGAAGGCACGGTGGACTTTCAGCCCAACTACGACGGCTCCACTGAAGAGCCGAAGCAGTTGCCAGCGCGTTTGCCGTTCGCCTTGCTCAATGGTGCGAGTGGCATTGCGGTGGGTATGGCCACCGAGATTCCAAGCCACAACCTGCGTGAAGTGGCCGATGCTTGCGTGGCCGTGATCAAGTCGCCCAAACTGACAGACGCAGAGCTATTGCAAATTTTGCCTGCACCCGACTAT
>CANFJA010000035.1 GCA_947447235.1 Comamonadaceae bacterium | reverse complement strand
GTCAGTGCGTCACAGGCGGCGGCCACGGCTTGGGCGGCTTCAGTTTTTCTCATCGCATAGGCTTTCTCTGCACACGCCAACAGCGTGCGTCGTGTCATGAATTGCAAACGGTTAGCCAAGTCTTGTGCCGCCAGTTGCGATTGCGCGATCAACCAACCGCCGCCCGCATCCACCAAGAAGCGGGCATTGGTGGTTTGGTGGTCGTCCACCGCATGCGGGAAAGGCACATAGATAGCAGCCACACCCACGGCGGCCAGTTCGGTCACGGTGCTCGCGCCTGCGCGTGCAATCACCAAGTCAGCCTCGGCGAACGCTTGGGCGGTGTCGTCGATGAACGGGGTGAGTTCAGCTTGCACGCCCGCCTCGGCATAGGCATCGCGCAGCGCGTCAATTTGTTTGGCACCGCTTTGATGGATCACCTGTGGGCGCTCGCTCACAGGAATCAATGCCAAGGCTTGCGGCACCAAGGTGTTCAAAGCCTGTGCGCCCAAGCTGCCACCCACCACCAACACACGCAAGGGGCCGCTGCGCTGGGCAAAGCGCTCGGCAGGGGTAGGCTGCGTCACAAACCCGTCGCGCAAAGGGTTGCCCACCCACTCGGCCTTGGACATCACATGGGGGAAGGCACTGAAGACCCGCTGCGACAGCCGAGCCAGCACCTTGTTGGCCATGCCAGCCACCGAGTTTTGCTCGTGCAAGACCAGCGGTTTGCCACACAGCGCGGCCATCACACCAGCAGGCAGGGTGATGTAGCCACCCAAGCCCAGCACCACATCGGGGTGGACACGGCGCATCACGGACAGGCTTTGCCAACACGCGCGCAACAACTTGAAAGGCAGCATCGCCAGGGTGGCCCAGCCTTTGCCGCGCACACCCGAGAACTGCACCGCCTCGAAGGGAAAGCCACACGGGGGCACCAATTGGCTCTCCATGCTGGGCGCAGGTGCGCCCAACCAATGCACACGCCAGCCTTGTGTGCGCAGCAACTCGGCCACGGCCAAACCCGGGAAGATGTGGCCCCCCGTGCCACCGGCCATGACCAAGGCCGTGCGAGGCGCGCTGGTCATAGGCGACCTCCATGCATGAACCATGCTGCTTGCAGCAGCATGCAGCGCTGCGCGCTGACGCTATTTTGGCGAAACCGCGTGCTCTTCATAGACGGCCTCCATGCATGAGCACGCGGTTTTCGTAATCGACCCTCAACACCACGGCGATGGCGATGAGGTTGAGCAAGATGGCCGAGCCGCCGTAGCTCATGAGCGGCAGGGTCAGGCCTTTGGTGGGCAATGCACCGAGGTTCACGCCGATGTTGATGAAGGACTGAAAGCCCATCCAAATGCCCACGCCTTGTGCCACCAGACCGGCAAACACGCGGTCCATGGCAATGGCTTGGCGCCCGATGTACATGATGCGGCGTGTCAGCCACATGAACATGGCAATGATGGCCACCACGCCGACAAAACCAAACTCTTCACCAATCACGGCCAACAAAAAGTCGGTGTGGGCCTCTGGCAACCAGTGCAGCTTTTCCACACTGCCGCCCAATCCCACGCCAAAAATTTCGCCCCGGCCAATGGCAATCAATGAGTGCGACAACTGGTAGCCCTTGCCCAGTGCATGTTCCATGCTCCATGGATCGAGGTAAGCAAAGATGCGTTCTCGGCGCCACTCAGACGAGGCAATGATCAATGCGAACACGCCGATCAAGGCGGTGGCAATCAAGAAGAACATGCGGGCATTCACGCCGCCCAAAAACAAAATGCCCATGGCGATCACGGCAATCACCATGAAGGCACCCATGTCGGGCTCGGCCAGCAGCAACAACCCCACGATGAACACCGCCGCGCCCATGGGGGTGACGGCTTTGAAGAATTTCTCTTTCACCTCCATCTTGCGCACCATGTAGTTGGCGGCATACAGCAGCACACCAAACTTGGCCAACTCGGAGGGCTGAAAGTTCATGAAGCCCAAGCTAATCCAGCGCCGCGCACCGTTGACCGCTTTGCCGATGAAGGGCATGAGCACGGCCATCAGCAACACGATGGACGCAATGAACACCCACGGTGCCACCCGCTCCCAGGTGTTGAGGGGCACTTGAAAGGCGAGCAAGGCCGCCACAAAGGCCACGCACAGCGACATGCTGTGGCGGATCAAGAAATGGGTTTGTGTGTAATAGCTGCCTGTGCGTGGGTTGTCGGGCATGGCAATCGAGGCGGAATACACCATCACCAAGCCAATCATCAGCAAGGTAAAGGTCACCCACACCAAAGGTTGGTCGAAGCCTTTGACATGCACAGGCGACGCGCCGGTACGTGCAAACTCGGTGCCGTGCACGCGCACTGGCAAGGCATCTAAACCCGGCTCGGGTTGCGCGCCCCATGAGCGTGCGATGCGGGCATTCAACGCCTGCATCCAGCGCGCCCAAACAGTGGGCTTGTGGTTCATGGTGGCGGCTGTCATAGCGCCCCTCCGTGCGCGATGGCGAGTTCTTCCACGGCGCTGACAAATACTTCGGCACGGTGTGCATAGTTGCGAAACATGTCGAGGCTGGCGCAAGCGGGCGACAACAACACCGCGTCGCCTGTCTGCGCCAATTGGTGACACAGGGCCACGGCGTCAGGCAAAGAAGCTGCATCGTGCAAGGGAACACCACTGTCTTGCAAGGCCATGCGCAGCGCGGGCGCGTCTCGCCCGATCAACACCACGGCACGGGCGTGGTGGCGCACCGGGTTGAGCAAAGGATCAAAGTCTTGGCCCTTGCCGTCGCCACCCAGGATCACCACCAAGCGTCGCTCGGCGCCCAAGCCTTGAATGGCAGCCACGGTGGCGCCGACGTTGGTGCCTTTGCTGTCGTCAAAGTACTCGACGCCTTGCAACACCGTCACCGGTTCAACCCGGTGCGGTTCACCGCTGTACTCGCGCAAGCCATAGAGCATGGGGGCCAAACCCGCCCCGGTGCTGCACGCCAAGGCCAAGGCGGCCAAGGCATTCAACGCGTTGTGGCGTCCACGGATGCGCAAGGCGTCAGCTGGCATCAAACGTTGGATGTGGATCTCTTCTTCGTCCTCGGGGCTGTTGACGCGCTTTTTTCGGCGGGTCTCATCGGCCTCTAGGGCACGCACCAACCAGGTCATGCCGTTCATGTTTTCAATGCCGTAGTCACCGGGACGCTGCGGCAAGTCGCCGCCAAAGGTCACGTGGGCACGCACCTGAGGACGCTGCAGTTTGACCCTGATGGGTTTCGTCTGTGCCCCCACACTCCCCACTGCGTGTGGTTCGCTGCCCCCCACGGGGGCTCTTGCGCTTTGGGACGGCCCGGCAGCGCTCGTCAGCATCGCCATCACCGTGGGGTCTTCGCGGTTGAGCACCATCAGGCCTTGGGTACCGAAGATGCGTGCTTTGGCTGCGCCATAGGCGTGCATGTCGCCATGCCAGTCCAGGTGGTCTTGGCTGAGGTTGAGCACGGTGGCTGCGCTGGGTTGGAAGTTGTCCACGCCTTCGAGCTGAAAGCTCGACAACTCCAACACCCACACCTGCGGCAGGTGGGGGTGATCGGCAGGAGGCGGTGGCGGCGGCACCAGAGGGGGCAGGTTCACCTCGTAGGGCGTGTCGTCCTGGGCGGCCTCGGGCTCTGCGTCCGCTTCGGGCGCAGCGTCGGGCAACAGCTCGCCTTGTGCATCCAAAGCGGGGGTTGTCTGCTGTGCGTCGTGCTGGACATCCAACTCGGCTTGCGCTTTGGCCGCTTGCTCTGCCAGTGCCTCATCGGTCGCAGCTTGGTCCAGCGCTTGGGCCAAGGTGTCGAGCAAGGTGGGGCCGATATTGCCCGCCACGGCCACACGCAAACCCGCGCGCTCCAACAGCTGACCGGTCAGCGAAGTGACGGTGGTTTTGCCATTGGTGCCGGTGATGGCCAACACCTTGGGGTGGTAGGCGTGCGTGCTTTGCAAGTCGAGCAAGGCTTGGGCAAACAAGGTCAATTCAGTGCCCACCCACAGGCCTGCCGCTTGCGCTGCTTGCCACACGGGCGCCACCGATTCGGGCGCCAAGCCGGGGCTTTTGAACACGGCACGTACGTCTTGCCCTTGGACCAAGTCAGCGACAAATTCACTGTGGATGAAGTTGACCTGCGGCAACTCGGCGCGCAGCACAGCCAACTGCGGTGGTGCCTCGCGGGTGTCTGCCACCTGCACCTGTGCGCCGCAGCGCACGCACCAACGGGCCATCGCCAGGCCGGAGTCACCCAAGCCCAGAATCAGCACCGATTGGTTGAGGAGTTGCAGCATGGCCTGGTTACCTCAGCTTCAAGCTCGACAAGCCCACCAGGCACAGCAGCATGGTGATGATCCAAAAACGCACCACGACCTGGGTTTCTTTCCAACCGGTCTTCTCAAAGTGGTGGTGCAGCGGCGCCATCTTCAAGATGCGGCGACCTTCACCAAATTTTTTCTTGGTGTATTTGAAGTAACTCACTTGCAGCATGACCGACAAGGCCTCGACCACAAAGATGCCCCCCATGATGGCCAGCACAATTTCTTGCCGCACGATGACCGCGATGGTGCCCAAAGCGCCGCCCAGGGCCAAGGCCCCGACGTCGCCCATGAAGACCTGTGCCGGGTGGGTGTTGAACCACAAGAACGCCAAACCAGCGCCCGCCATGGCGCCACAAAACACCATCAACTCACCGGACCCGGGAATGTAGGGAAACAGCAGATATTTGGAATAGACCGAGCTGCCGGTGACATACGCAAACACACCCAAGGCCGAACCCACCATCACCACCGGCATGATGGCCAAACCGTCGAGCCCATCGGTCAAGTTCACGGCATTGCTGGAACCCACGATGACCAAATAGGTCATGATCACAAAGCCAAACACACCCAGGGGATAGCTGACTTCTTTGATGAAGGGCAGCAGCAAACCCGCTTTGGGCGGCAGGCTCACATCAAAGCCCGACTTGACCCAGGTGTAGAACAACTCCAAGACGCGGTAGTTGCTGCTCTCGGAAATGCTGAACACCAAATACAGCGCAGCCAACAAACCGATCAGCGATTGCCACAGGTATTTTTCACGCGAGGGCATGCCCTCCGGGTCTTTGCGCACCACCTTGCGCCAGTCATCGGCCCAACCGATGGCACCAAAGCCAAAGGTCACGATCATCACAATCCAGACAAAGCGGTTGCTCAAGTCAGCCCACAACAAAGTGGAGATGGCGATGCCAATCAAGATCAACACGCCACCCATGGTGGGCGTGCCGCTTTTGACCAAGTGGCTTTGCATGGCGTATTCGCGGATGGGCTGACCAATTTTCAAAGCGGCCAAGCGACGGATCACGGCGGGGCCTGCGAACAGGCCAATCATCAAGGCAGTGACCGCAGCCATCACGGCGCGAAAGGTGAGGTACTGGAAGACCCGAAAGTAACCAAACTCCGGCGAGAGGGTTTGCAGCCATTGGGCCAGCGTCAGCAACATGGTGCAGATTCCTTGTCTTTGTTGTTGTCATGACAGGCTTGGATGGCGTCGACCACGCGCTCCATCTTCATGAAGCGTGAGCCTTTGACCAACACACTGCCCAATTGCGGCAACTGGTGCAGAACCTCAACCGTCAAAGCGTCCATGTGTGAGAAGTGCTGTGCACTGGGGCCATAAGCCTTCGCACTGAAGGCGGCCAACTCACCCAAACACAGCAGGCGCTCAATGCCCGAGGCTTGCGCATAAGCGCCCACCTCGTGGTGGAACGCAGGGCCTTGTGTGCCCACCTCGCCCATGTCACCCAAGACCAGTAAATGGGGCCCAGGCAACTCGGCCAACACGTCAATGGCGGCTCTGACCGAGTCAGGGTTGGCGTTGTAGGTGTCGTCCACGCCCGTGATGGCGCGACCTTGGCACACCACACCAAAGGCCCGTGAACGGCCTTTGACGGGTTCGAACGTGGACAGTCCTTGGGCGATCACCTTCAGCGAGACACCCGCAGCCAAGGCACAGGCCGCCGCCGCCAAGGCATTGCCCACGTTGTGGCGACCGGCTATGTGCAACTGGGTGGTCAACAGACCTGCCGGTGTGTGCGCCTCGACAAGCCAGTGGTCGCTCGCCCAGACCGCATCGTGCAAGACCACCTCGGCAGGGGCTTCGCCCATCTGCGAGGCACGCATGGCAAAGCGCATGCAAGGGCGTGCGCCAGCCAAGCTTTGCCACAGCGGCGTGTAGGCGTCGTGTGCAGGGAACACGGCCACGCCGTTGGCAGGCAAGGCGCTGAGGGCGGCACCGTTTTCTAATGCCACGGCTTCGACCGTGGCCATGAATTCTTGGTGCTCGCGCTGGGCGTTGTTGACCAAGGCCACCGTGGCGTTTGCCATGGCAGCCAAGGCGGCAATTTCGCCCGGATGGTTCATGCCCAGCTCCACCACCGCGCAGCGGTGGTGGGCGCGTAAGCGCAGCAAGGTTTGTGGCACACCGATGTCGTTGTTCAAATTGCCTTGGGTGGCCAAGGCATCGTCGCCCCATCCTGCACGCAAGATGCTGGCGATCATTTGGGTCACGGTGGTTTTGCCGTTGCTGCCGGTCACGGCAATCAAAGGCAGCTCAAACTGCGCGCGCCAGCCTTGGGCCAGCTGCCCCAAGGCACGGCGGCTGTCTGGCACTTCGATGCCCGACAGCTGCGCTGCCTCCAAACCGTGTTGGGCCAAGGCCGCCACCGCACCGCTGGCTGACGCCTGGGGCAAGAAGTCATGCGCGTCAAAGCGCTCGCCTTGCAAGGCCACGAACAAGTCGCCCGCTTGCAAGCTGCGGCTGTCGGTGTGCACGCGGTGCACGCACAGCGTGGCGTCACCACACACTTGAGAGTCGGGCAGCCAGCTGGCGATCCGTTGCAGGCTGAGGTTCATGTCAGACATGGGCCCTCCATGGCTGCAAGGCCGCTTGTGCATGGGCCACGTCGCTGAATGGCAATTTGACGCCTTGCACGTCTTGGTAGTCTTCGTGGCCTTTGCCCGCCACCAACACCACATCGTTTGCACGCGCTTGGCGCACCGCAGCGGTAATGGCTTGGCCACGGTCCAAGATGTGTTGCACTGCATGCGGCTGCGTCAAGCCCGCCAGCATGTGGGCCAGAATGGCTTGAGGGTCTTCGCTGCGCGGGTTGTCGCTGGTCAGCACCAGGCGGTCGGCGTGTTGTTGGGCAGCAGCAGCCATCAAGGGGCGCTTGGCGCTGTCGCGGTCACCGCCACACCCCAGCACACACACCAGGGCACCGCCTCGGGTCTGCGCCAGAGGACGCAGCGCATCCAACGCTTGCGCCACAGCGTCGGGGGTGTGGGCGTAGTCCACCACCACCAAGGGTTGGTCGGCATGTCCCACCACTTGCATGCGCCCTGGCACGGCAGGCAAATCGGCACAGGCCTGCACCGCCTCGGCCAAGCTGTGCCCCAATGCGCGCAGACAAGCGATCACGCCCAACACATTGCTCACGTTGTAGTGGCCTACCAAACGGGTGTGCAGGGTGTGGCTGTGGTCGCCTTCGACCACGTCAAAGCTCAAACCCCGCGCGCCGTGACGCACCTGCGTCGCCTGCACGCGACGGACTTGCTGCATCGCCGCAGTGTTGTGCACTGGCTGCGTGGCCTGCACGTGACGCACCGCCCCCAGCGCATCGGCGTGGGTGGCTTCGGCCACGATGCCCACCGTCCACAGCACCACATCGCCACGTTGGCTGAGTTGTTGCGCCAGTTGCGCCCCGTGTGCGTCATCGGTGTTGACCACGGCGGCGGCCAAGCCCGGCCACTCGAACAAAGCCGCTTTGGCTTGCCAGTAATCGGCCATGCTGGCGTGGTAGTCGAGGTGGTCTTGGGTGAAGTTGGTGAACACCGCCACACGCACCTGGGTGCCCTCCAAGCGGTGCTCAGCCAAACCAATGGACGAGGCCTCAATGGCGCAAGCTTGCACGCCACGGGTGACCATGTCGCGCAAGCGTGCTTGCAGCAACACGGGGTCTGGCGTGGTCATGCCCGTGACTTCGAGTTGGTCCAACTCGCCCACACCCAAAGTGCCCACCACCGCGCAGCGTTGTCCAACACGGCCCAAGGCATGGGCCAACCACCAAGCGGTCGAGGTTTTGCCGTTGGTGCCCGTGATGGCCAACACATCGAGTGCTTGGCTGGGTTGTTCGTAGTAGGCTGCAGCAATCGGGCCACTGGCAGCTTTCAAATCGACATAGCTGGCGATGGCATCTGGCGTGACTGTGGGAGTGTCTTTCACCGCCTGTGCAAACGCATCATTGAAAGCATTCACTTGTGCGTGCTCGACCAAGCAGGCCGTGGCACCTTGCGTCAACGCGGCAGGCACATGGCGGCGCCCGTCGGTGGCAGCCCCCGGCCAAGCGATGAAGCCGTCGCCTGGCGTCACCCGCCGACTGTCGGTGTGCAGCACGCCACGCACTTGGGCCTTGAGCCATTGGGCCGCTTCTTGGGGGCTGTGGAGGCGTCGCATCAGAACTCCTCCTTCTCGAACTTGGCCACCACTTGGGGCTTGACCGCCATGTCGGGCTGAACGCCCATCATGCGCAAGGTCTGTTGCACGGTCTGGCTGAACACGGGCGCTGCCACATCACCGCCAAAGTACAAGCCATTGGTGGGTTCGTCCACCATCACCGCGACCACGATGCGTGGGTTGTCAATGGGCGCGATGCCCACAAAGAAGCCTCGGTATTTTTTGCCGGCGTAGCCACGGCCTTCGACCTTGTGTGCCGTGCCCGTTTTGCCACCCACGGAATACCCCATGGTCTGGGCCTTCATGGCGGTGCCGCCCGGGCCCGTGACCAAGTGCAGCATGTGGCGAATGGCGGTGGCGTTTTGCACCGAGAGGACCCGCACGCCGTTGATGTTGTCTTGGGTTTTGAGCAGGCTCACCGGCACCAACTCGCCGTCGCGTGCAAACACGCTGTAGGCCTGCGCCAGCTGAAACAAGCTGGTGGACAAACCGTAGCCATAGCTCATGGTGGCTTGCTCGATCGGTTTCCAGGTTTTGTAAGCCCGCACCTTGCCCGCCACCGCCCCAGGAAACGGAACCTGAGGCTTTTGCCCCAAGCCCATTTGGGTGAAGATCTCCCACATGTCGTGAGGCTGCATTTGCATGGCAATTTTGACCGTGCCAATGTTGCTGGACTTTTGAATCACCTCGTTCACGCTCAACAAGCCGTGGGCATGTGAGTCGGTGATGGTGGCCGAGCCCATTTGCAATTTACCGGGCGCGGTTTGGATCATGGTCTCGGGTTTGACGATGCCTTTTTCAAGCGCCAAACCCACCACCAAAGGCTTCATGGTGGAGCCGGGCTCAAAGGTGTCGGTCAATGCGCGGTTGCGCAGCTGCGCACCACTGAGGTTGCCGCGGGAGCCGGGTGAATAACTGGGGTAATTGGTCAAGGCCAAGATCTCGCCGGTCTTGACGTCGAGCACCACCACACTGCCGGCCGCTGCTTTGTTGCTGAGCACAGCCTCTTTGATTTTTTCGTAGGCGAAGTACTGCACCTTGCTGTCGATGCTGAGCTGCAAATCACGGCCATCGACTGGGGGCACCATCTCGCCAATGTCTTCGACCACCCGACCGATGCGGTCTTTGATGACGCGACGCGAGCCGGCTTTGCCGCCCAGGTCTTTGTTGAAGGTCAGCTCCACACCCTCTTGCCCCAAGTTCTCCACATTGGTAAAGCCCACCACATGGGCGACGGCTTCGCCTTCGGGGTAAATGCGTTTGTATTCTTTGCGGGTGTAGACGCCTTTGATCTTGAGCGCTTCAATCTCTTTGCCCACCGACTCATCGACCTGACGCTTGAGCCACACAAAGTTTTTGTCTTCGTCTTGCAGCTTCTTGCTCAGCTCGGGCCCTGTCATGCCGAGCAACTTGGCCAAGGCTTTGAGCTTGACCGGGTCGCGTTCCATGTCTTCTGGGCTGGCCCACACGCTGGGCACCGGCACGCTCGACGCCAAGATGTGCCCATTGCGATCCAAGATGCGTCCGCGGTTGGCGGGCAAGTCCAAGTTGCGGATGAAACGCACCGCGCCTTGGCGCTTGAAAAATGCGTTGTCAATCACCTGCACGTAGGCGGCACGCGCCACCAAGCCAATGAAGCCCAAAGCAATGCAGGCCACCACAAACTGGCTGCGCCAGACCGGTGTCTTGCTGGCCAGCAAGGGGCTGGTGGCGTACTGAACGCTGCGGCTGCTCATGGCTGCACCTGCGCAGAAGCGGCCACGCCATTGGGCACCGTGGCGTATTGGGTGATGGCCGGCGTGATGGTGCGCATGTGCAGTTGCTCACGCGCCAACTTCTCGACCCGCAGCGGGGTGGATTGCGCACGCCGCTCCACATCCAAGCGGTCGTTTTCAATGTCAAGGCGTCTGGCTTCGTTGGTGGCGCGATCGAGCTCTGTGGTGAGGGAACGTGATTCGTACTGGGTTCGCACCAAGTACAAGGCACTCAAGAGCACGGCCAAAAACAAGAACACGCTCAAGCGGCTCATCGCGCAGGCTCCACAGCACCCGACGCCAAGCGTTTGGCCACGCGCAACATGGCACTGCGCGCGCGCGGATTGGCCGCCACCTCTGGCGCGCTGGGCTTGATGCGTGCGATCGACTCGAACGCCATGACCTGCGGCGGCGCAAACGGCGCACGACGGTCAAACACCTCGCGTGAATGCTTCGCGATGAATTGCTTGACGATGCGATCTTCCAAGGAATGGAAACTGATCACGGCCAATCGACCTCCTGCATGCAGCACCTGCAACGAGGCGTCTAGCGCCTGTTGCAACTCCTCAAGCTCGGCATTGATGAAAATCCGAAAAGCCTGAAATGTGCGCGTTGCAGGGTCCTTGCCCGGCTCGCGGGTTTTGACCGTGTCAGCCAAGAGCTGGGCCAGTTCAGAGGTGCGGTCAAGCCGGCCCCCATCCTGTCGGCGAGCAACAATCGCCTTTGCAATCTGTAGAGCAAACCGTTCTTCCCCATAGTCACGTATCACCTCCGCAATGTGTTGGAGTTGGGCCTCGGCCAACCACTCGGCCACGCTTTGGCCACGGGTGGTGTCCATGCGCATGTCCAGGGGGCCGTCGAATCGAAAAGAAAAACCACGCTCGGGCGTGTCGATCTGGGGCGAGCTCACCCCCAAATCCATCAACACCCCATCGACCGAGCCTGCGGCCAACTCGCCCAAGTCGGCAAAGCCTTGGTGTCGAATGATCAAGCGTGGGTCTTGGATACTGCGCGCCACAGCGATGGCGTCGGGGTCCTTGTCGAACACAATCAGCCGCCCCTGCGGCGAGAGCTGCGACAAGATCAAACGGCTGTGCCCCCCGCGGCCAAAGGTCGCGTCGACATACGTTCCATCGGGCTGAATGTCGAGGGCTTCGACAGCTTCGCGCAAAAGAACGGTGGTGTGCGTGCATGCCGTGTCCACCGTCCGCCTTTAAAAAGAGAATTCCTTGAACACATCGGGCATGTCGCCCTGCATGGCCTGGGCCTCTTGGGTGTCGTAGCTGGTTTTGTCCCACAACTCAAAGTGGTTGCCCATGCCCAGCAGCATGGTGTCTTTGCTGATGCCTGCCGCCGCACGCAACTCAGGCGAGATCAGCACACGACCGGTGCCGTCCATCTCCACATCCATGGCGTTGCCCAAAAAGATGCGCTTCCACCACTGAGCGCTCATGGGCAAAGCGGCAATGCGTTCACGGAACTTCTCCCACTCGGGGCGCGGAAACACCATCAGGCAGCCGTGCGGATGACGCGTGATGGTGAGCTGCCCTGCTGCGGTGGCGCTCAAGACGTCACGATGCCGCGTCGGCACCGACAAACGACCTTTGGCATCCAAACTCAGCGATGAAGCGCCCTGAAACACGCGTGACCTTCCTGAAAAACAGTAGCGGCAATCCGGCAAAAAATACCAAAGGCACTTTTCACCACTTAATTGCACTTATTTGCACTGTATCAGGAAAACTTCATTCTGCGGGCCAGTTTCTAACTTTTTTCAATGAAATCAAGGACTTACAGGCGTTTCAGAATAAAGGGTAGATTGCAAAAGTCCTTAAAAATGAAGCACTTAGAAGAAGCTGTAGAAGTACATTGTCAAGAGAGTTGGACATAAAAAAAGCAGGCCTCATGGCCTGCTTTTTACGCATTTCGATGAAAAACCATCAATCACCAAACATTTTTTGCTTGAGTTCGCGTCGCTCCTGCGCTTCCAGCGACAGCGTGGCGGTGGGCCGGGCCAGCAAACGCCCCACCCCAATGGCTTCGCCGGTTTCGTCGCAGTAACCGTAGTCACCGGCATCGATGCGGTTGATCGATTGCTCGATTTTCTTGAGCAATTTGCGCTCGCGGTCGCGGGTGCGCAACTCCAGTGCATGCTCTTCCTCGATGGTGGCGCGATCGGCGGGATCGGGGGTGACCACAGTGTCTTCACGCAAATGCTCGGTGGTTTCGCTCGCATTGGTGAGCACTTCGTCCTTGAGTTTGGACAGCTTCAAACGGAAAAACGCCATCTGAATGTCGTTCATGTACTCGCTGTCGGGCATGGCGATGAGTTCGGCATCGGTCAGCTTGTCAGCGGTCTTGGTTTTCCAGTTGTTGGCAAGTTTGGCGTCTTTTTTAGGTATCACAGGAACGATCGAAGGGGCAGTGGGCACGGTCATCGGCATGAAGCTCGACTTGGCGGCGTTGGTGACGACCACCGCTGCGGGCGGAGGTGGTACGAGGGCAGCCATCTTGGCTGCTCTGGAGTTTTTCTTGTGAACCACCGGGGTGTAGCCAGGAATGATGGGCACCACGTGGACCATGGGTGCAACCACCTCGGGTTTCACAGTCTTGGCTGGCTTGGGCGCCACTTTGGCAACAGGCTTGGCAGTTTTGACCGTTGTTTTGGGGACGGGCTTAGGCGCCACCTTAGACGAGGCTTTGACAGGCGCTTTGGCAGGCGCCGCCTTGGCTGTCACTTTCTTACCAGGCACTGGTTTTTGAACGGCGGGCTTCTTGGCAGGCACTGACTTTTGAACCGTGGCCTTCTTGGCAGGCACTGGTTTTTTAGCCGAGGACTT
>CANFJA010000034.1 GCA_947447235.1 Comamonadaceae bacterium | reverse complement strand
TCTTTAGGCCAAGCCACTGCAAAGATGCATTGCACAACACCGGCAAGCAGACCTACGACCACACCAATTTGAAGCGCCAGGTTGTAAGAGCCCAGTGCGTCGTAGATCAGACCCCCACCCAATGCACCGACGAAACTTCCCAGTTGATGGCTCATGAAAGCAATGCCGCTGAGCATGGCTTGCCAGCGCAGCCCAAAAGTCTCACTGATGGCGCCTGTCACCAGTGGGGCGACACCCAGCCATAAAAAACCGATGTACGCTGCAAATACCAAGGTGGCGTCTGGCGTAGGCGGGCTGTAAAAATAAACCGCTAACCCAATTGATCGAAGGATGTAGATCATCCCAAGCAACAGCATCTTGTTGTAACGACCTCCCGCCCATCCAAAAAATAGACTGCCCATCGCATTGAATCCACCAATCACGCCCAGTGCCTGTGCGCTGAGCATTGGGTCTAGCCCGCAAAGCTCAAGATACGTGGGCAAGTGGGTGGTTAAAAAAACCAGCTGCATGCCGCACACAAAGTAAGCCACAGTCATCACTGAAAAAGGCAGGTTCTTGAGTGCATGACGTGCGACATGGCTCGCACTTTTGTCATCTAGCCCAGGGTTGGGTGGAATGGGCCGTGCGTCGATCTTGGAGCCATACCAAGCCGCTGGAATCAAGCACACGCTGAGCGCTAAAAATCCAACAACGCCATAGCGCCATCCAAAGTCTTGCGACAAAGATTGACCTATGGGGGCCGCAATCAACGCCCCTACGGAACCTGCAGCTGAGACCACGCCCAAGATGGTGCTTCGCATCGCGGGTGTGACACAGCGCGTTGCCACCGCCATGGACATGGCCGAGCCCGTGCACGACAGAGACAGTCCAATCAAGAGCCCCGCACCGATCAACACCACAAGAAAGCTGTGAGCGAGGGCGAGCAGAACCAAACCCACCACGTACAACAAAGCGCCCGATAGCATGAGCTTCCTGTAGCCGTATTTGCCAGCCCAAGCGCCTGCAAACGGTTGCAAAATTCCCCATGACAAATTCTGAATGGCAATTGCCAGCGTGAACTCAGAAATTGAAATGCCTGTCTCTTGGGTCAAGGGGAACATCAAGACCCCGAGGCTTTGTCTGATGCCCATGCTCAGACTCAGCATGACAGATGCGCCAATCAAAATAGGCAAACTGCCTCTGACCAAACGGGTGGAGTTCATGGTTGATATGGGCAAGACTTAAGGGCGCCGAAAGTCGACGTGGGTCTCTTTGCTAGAAAGACGCCACACACCATCGGTTTGAACCAGCGTATCGCGATAACGGCCCACAGAGACTGGCCCGTCAAAGGGCACAGGTTCCTGTGTATCAGCAGGGGTGACGCCAATGACCCGAAACACCGAAAAGTAGCTATGAATCTCGAGGGTTGTAGCGCTGATCAAGGTTGGTCTCAAGTTGGTGATGATGTGCCGTACACGCACGTTGTCGGGCGTTGCATGCAATGTCTCGCGCAGTTGTTCGAGCCCTGAGATTATTCGGTCAGGGCGCTGCCACACCACATCGGGCGTGACCAACTGTTCCATCTGCTCCCAAGCGCGCGCATCAAAAAACCCCATGAAACGCAGCACCACATCTTGGCACGTCAGTGCATGGAGCCATGGCTGAATTGCATCGCGCGAAGCGCTCGCTTGCAGGGTGTGATTCATTGGGGTGGATGCGCCCGAAGCGCTTCTTCGTTCACGTCCATGCCCCACCCAGGACGGGATGGGACGCGCAGCACGCCATTTGAAATCTCCAGCGGATGCGTGAACAAATCTTGCATCCAAGGCACTTCATCCACCACAAACTCCATGGCCTTGAAATTAGGCAACCAAGCGCAAAGGTGCGCCCCCATCAGGGTGGAGAGGTAGCCGTGGTAGTTGTGTGCTGCGACATTCACCTCGTAGGAGTCGGCCAACGCAGACATCTTGACGGCATTGACCATGCCATTCCACTGCACATCGATGATGGCAAAGTCCACCGACTTGGCATCCAGGTAAGGTCGCAAGCCAGCCATGCCGTAGATCGTTTCAAGTGATGCGATTGGGACTGAGGTGCTTTGGCGGATGGCCGCCAGCTCGCTGGCGTCGTGCAAATCGAGTTCAACCCAGCCCATTCCCAGAGGTTCAAGCTTGCGACACAGCGCACGGGTGCTGGCAGGGCGGAAGTTGAAATTCAGGTCAATCATGATGGCCGCATCCTGGCCGGCGCCTTGGCGCAGTGCTGAGATGTGGTTGACCACGGCTTCTAACATGGCCTCATCCACCAAGCGGTCGGGCCAGTGCGGGTGTGTCTGCAACAACCCGGGTGAGTGCACACGCGGGCCACCTTCTTCAAACAAGATGACGTTTGTTTTGAGGGCGCTGTAACCCATCGCGCGCACTTGCTGGCCAAGTGCGACCACATCGTCCAAATTGCGAAGCGGTTGGGCAAACGCTGGGGGTAAATATTTGCCATGTCGCACGCGCGCTGTGCCGCAGTGCGACCAATACATGGGCAGGTCCAGGCGCATGGCGCCGCCGAGTAGGGCATGCACGGGCAAGGACTGGGCCTTGCCACGGATGTCAAGACAAGCGTTTTCTATCGCAGCGCAAGCTTGCGCACTCAGTCCTCCGGGCGTGAGCCGCGTGATGGTGCGCAGCAACTCGTGCACATGCGTGGTGTTGCAGGGGTCAAGGCCGATGACATGTGTGGACAGCTGACGAATCACATGGGTCAGGCCAGGCGTCGAACGCGCCTCTGAGAACTCCGACCAACCGATCAGGCCTTCGTCGGTGACTATTTTGAGGAATGAGACGACACGCCAACCTGCGTCGGCATGGTGATCGGTGACGCTGATGATTTTCATGATTTATTTCAGCTCAGGGCTTGGCTGGAAGGGCTTGTGGCCCGGGCGAATGACGTGTTGCATGGCTTGCCACTCATTGGCCAGATAAGCGCGCAAGTTGTCGCAGATGATGGGCACATTGATGCGTGCCACATCTTCATGCACCACGCCTTGGTGGCAGGTGATGATGAGGTTGTCCAGATCCCAAAACGCATGCTCAGGCTCGAGCGGTTCGGTCGCGAAGACATCCAAGGCGGCGCCCGCAATTTTGCGTTCGCGCAATGCCTCCAACAGCGCGTCTTCGTCGAGCACGCCGCCTCGGGCAATGTTGATCAGAAAAGCATCCGGCTTCATGGCGGCGATGACCTTTTGGTCAACGATGTGATGCGTTTCAGCCGAGTAGGGAACCAGCAGCAGCAGATAGTCAAACTCGGTAACCGCAGGGAGCAACTCGCGACGAGGCAGCATGCGGTCAAAATTTGGCACCTGAGGGCGCGAACCGATGCCCACCACGCGCATGCCCAGCGCTTTGCATGCGGGCGCCAATGTTTCAGCAATCGAACCAACGCCAAGGATGCCGATGGTTTTGCCGTTCAGCAGTTTGGATGGCCATCTCTCCCATCGATGATCCAACTTGTTTTGAAAGCTTTTGGGGAGTTTGCGAGCCAAGGACAGCATCAGCGACAGTGCCAACTCCGTCATCGGAATGCCCTGGGTTCCGTGGATGTTGGTCACCATCACCTTTGGATCAAGCGCCGGGTGGTCTGCAATGTTGTCCACGCCAACACCAATCCCTTGTACCCACTGCAAATTCGGCGCGTTGCTGTAAATGTGGCCGGCTCTTGCGCCTAGATAAGGCCCGTGTGTGACGATCACGGTGGCTTTGGCGAGATAGGGGTCTGCTTGTGCTGGGTCGGCCACCACATGCAGGTCAAGATCAGGAAACGCTTGGCGCACGCCTGTCTCGTATTGCTGGCGAATGCCATCGGGAACCTGCAAGATCATCAACAGGCTATGCCCCTGCATGGAAGGAGAGGTCATCATTCAGCCTTGAGTTCTATTTTTCGGACAACCGGCGTCCAAATCTGGATGTCTTCTGCCAACAGTTTGCGGGTTGCCTCAGCGCCGATGCCGATCGGTAACAGGTCATTGCTGCGCAGTTTGGCGGCAACATCCGGTTGGGTCACGGCGGCCATGGCTTCTTTCGCCAGTGCATCCAAAATCGCAGGCGGTGTGTTGGCGGGCGCAAATAAAACGAGTTTGAAAGACGCATCAAAGCCTGCCAGCCCAGACTCGCTGACGGTAGGCACTTGGGGAGCCATGGGCGAGCGCTTGGCGGATGAAACAGCCAAGGCCACCAACTTGCCCGAGGCCACATGGGGCAACACCGTTGGGCCAGGCAGAAACCCGCAGTCCACTTGGTGTCCCAAGATGTCGGTGGTTGCTGGCACAGCGCCTCGGTAGGGCACATGCGTCATGGCTGTGCCAGAGCGAAACAGCAGCAATTCCATGGCCAGGTGGCCGGGTACTCCCACCCCCCCAGATGCATAACTCAATGGACGCTGCTTGCCAAGCGCCACCAACTCTTGAACGTTTTTGGCAGGCACTGAGGGGTGACACACAAGGACCTGAGCAAACGAGGCCAGCGTAGCCACCGGCACGATGTCTTTGGCTGCATCGAAAGACATCTTGGCGTAGATCTGTGGGTTGATGGTGAACAGCGTGTCGGTGGTGATGCCCACCGTGTACCCGTCAGGACGCGCTTTGGCGACAATTTCTGCGCCAATGTTGCCGCCACTGCCGCCACGCGGATCCACCACAAACGGTTGCTTGAGTGATGTGTTCATTCGTTCAGCAATCAGGCGTGCTGCAACGTCGGTGACACCGGCGGGAGGGAATGTCAACACAATGCGCACTGTCCGGTCCGGCCAAGATTGGGCACAGACCCAAGACGGGGCCGCTGATAACGCTGCGAACACAAATACAGTCAATGATCGAAGGATGATTATTTTTGCCATGTTCGACACTTCCCATTCAATGTTGATGCGATCGTCGCAGTCTAGCCCGATCAAGACCTTGACCCGCTGTGAAGTCCTGGACGCGTGTCCACTTCCAGACACTTGGATCCGTGTAAATTACCCATAAAGTTTGCGCCCCGCAGGATTCAAACAAACGCTGCTGCGAAGGCGCATCCATCCCAACCCCACAAAGAGTCCACGCCCATGAAAAAACTCATCCTCGGTCTGTCTCTGTGCTTATGGCTTGCCCCAGTTCTGGCTCAAGTGCAAGACTGGCCCAATAAGCCCATCCGACTCATCGTGCCGTTTCCTGCGGGGGGGCCTACCGACATGGTCGCCCGAGAAGCTGCCAATTTACTTCGTGATGAGTTCAAGCAAACGGTGATGGTTGACAACAAGCCAGGTGGCAATGGGGTGTTGGGTCTGTCGGTGCTTGCCAAAGCCCCCGCCGATGGCTACACCATTGGTTTGATGGCGATCACCGTGGCCATTGCACCGCATCTTGGCAATGCCCCTTTTGATACTTTCAAAGACTTTGCACCCATCAGCAACTTGGTGTCGATGACCCCCATCATCGTGGCCAACAACAACGCGCCGTTCAACACCTTGGCCGAGTTGACGCAATACGCCAAAGCCAACCCCGACAAGTTGGCCTTTGGCACACCAGGCGTTGCCACGGTTCCCCACCTTGCGGCAGAGTTGTTCCAAATGCAGTCTGGCACCAAGCTCAACCACGTGCCCTACAAGGGCGCCACTCAGCAAATTCAAGACCTCATGGGTGGTTCGACCTTGCTTGATTTTCAAAGCTCACTGGTGGTTGCCATGCCGCAAATCAAGGCTGAGCGAATCAAAGCCTTGGCCGTGCTGTCAGACAACCGCTCATCGCAACTGCCCCTTGTGCCCACGGCCAAAGAGTCAGGGTATCCAGGACTCGTGGTGTCACCCTGGTTTGGCATGGCTGCGCCTGCGGGCACCCCTGCTGAGCTTGTTTTGAAAATGCACATCGCACTGGCCAAGGGCTTCAACACCAAGGAGGTCCAAGACCGATTCGCAGCCATCGGCGCCTCGGTTCATCCCAGCAAGTCACCCGCTGAGTTTTCGGCATACATCAAGTCCGAATTCGATAGGTGGGGCAAAGTCATCAAAGCAGCCAACGTCAAAGCAGAATGAAACCAGTTGGGCGTTGTCTGAAGGGATAACCCCACTTCTATGGTCCCCCGACATTGAGTAAATTGAACCGTTATCTTTAGCTTGACGCTTTATCGATTCATCTCAGCGACAGTGCCTTGGCGCACTCATTTTTCCATCCATTCGGAGACCCCATGAAAAAACTCACGACATGCTTTCAAACATTCAGCACGCCCAAGGCATTCAGATGCTTATCGGCCGTCGTATTTGCACTCGTTTGCACTCAGTCGGTCAATGCGCAGCCCATACAGATTGTCAATTTACTGGAGCTTTCAGGTGCAGGCGCGACGGTTGGCACCAATATGAAAAACGGCGCCGAGCTCGCCATCAAGGAAATCAACGCGAGTGGCGGCATCCTGGGGCGCAAGATTGATGTGACGACCATGGACACCCAGACCAATCCTGGCGTTGCCAAGGGTTTGGCGCAAAAGGCTGTTGACATGGATGTTTATGCCGTCATCGGGCCTATTTATTCTGGCTCGATCATGGTAAGCATGGCCGAAACAAGACGCGCAGAAATACCCAACTTCACGGGTGCGGCTGCAGCGTCAGTCACCCAACAAGGCAACCCCTACATCTTCCGGACCAATTTCACCCAAGCGTCCTCCATGCCCAAAGTGGTTCGATACATCAAGGATCAGCTCAAGGCCAAGTCGGTGGACCTGATCTATATCAACAACGATTTTGGCAAAGGCGGCCGTGATGAATTCATCAAATCTGCCCAAGCCTTGGGGCTCAAAATGGGGGCTGATATTTCGACAGATCAAAATCAGTTGGACTTCTCGGCAGCTGTCATCAAAGCCAAACAATCCGGTGGTGATGTGCTGTTTGCATACACCAACGAAGAAGAGTCAGCACGCTTGGTGCGCGAACTACGCAAACAAGGCTACAACAAGCCCATCGTTGGCGACACCACCATCGTCAACCAAAAAGTCATTGAATTGGCCGGCGATGCCGCAAACGGCATCGTGGGGCACGTAGCGCTGACTGCGGATGCGCCTCAAGCAGAGGTGAAATCCTTTGTCGCGAAGTTTGAAAAAGAATACAAATTCAAACCCGACCACAATGGACTTCAGGGGTACATGATCCCCTACATCATCAAAGCAGTGACCGAGAAAATCGGCAAAGTGGACCGCAAAGCGTTTGCCGCTGCCATGAAGGGCGCTGTCCTGAAGGTCAAAGATCAACCCGGTTTATTGCTCGACGTTCACTTTGATGACAAAGGCGATCCAGACCGTGTGAGCTACCTGGTTGAAATCAAGGGCGGCAAACAAATGGTGGTGTCTACATTGCCCGCCGCAGGCTCGTTCTAATGTGTGGACCGTTCGTGCACGGTCAAGTTTCATCTGAAGTGCACAGGGCGTAGAGCTTTTTCAGGGCGTGGTAGGTCACGTCCCTTTCCTCGGGGCTCATTTTCAGAATCATCGCGGCTTGTTGCCGTCTCACCTCGGGGATCGCTTTTTCATAAAGCGTTCGCCCCTTGGTGCTGAGCATGCACTGCAGCCCCTTGCGTGGGGCATTGGGCTCGCTCTTGAGTTGAACCAAACCTTGCTCCTCCAGTTGCCGAAGAATTCGGCTGACCAAGGCTTTGTCAATGGCGGCCTCCGTCACCAGTTGGGTCATTGCCATTTGCGGTGACTCGGCCATCACCGAAAGAATGCGCCATTGCGGTTCAGTCAGGCCCAAGGTGGACACATACCGCTGGGTGATCTTTTTGCGCAACACAATCCCCAACCTCACGACTCGGGTGGTGATGAAGTCATCCACCCGCAACTGATCGCCACCAGCGCTCAGGTTGCGCCAAGGGCTGGCGGGTACAGAACGCATTCCTGCTGGGCTGGGTGTCTTTTTGTGGCTCGATGTGATGGCTTTCATGGTGTCAAAGTATCTCTCATGCCCAAGGTTAGGGTTCACCACTATGTTGACATGTCAATAATAATTGCCGATACTGAACTTCTGACTTTCCAGTGACTCGGACAAACTCTGAAAGGATTTCAAGATGAAGCGCAACCGTAGAACCTTCTTGGCTTTGGCCGCTGCAGTGACCTGTGCTTTCAGTGCCAACGTGCTGGCACAAGTTGCTTTTCCCAGTAAAACCATTTCGGTGGTGGTGGCCTATCCGCCGGGGGGCGATACCGATGCGATTGCCAGGTTGTTTGCAGATCGTTTGTCGCAGCGTTTGAAGCAAAGCGTGATTGTGGAAAACAAACCAGGCGCAGGCGGAACCGTTGGCAACTCATTTGTCGGTCGCGCTGCACCGGATGGTTACACCTTGCTGTTCACGCCCAACCCTTTCACCACCGCGCCCATGGTGATGAAGTTGCCACCTTCAGCCAGTTATGACGTTTTGAACGGGTTTGAGCCCATCATCAAAACTGCGGTTCAACCTTTGGTCTTGGTGGCTCACCCTGGCGCAGGTTTCAAGACGGTAGGCGAGATGGTGGCTGCGTCTAAATCTGGCAAGGCCATCTCTTACGGTAGCCCAGGTGCTGGTTCGCCCATGCACGTGGTGGCTGAGTGGCTCAACAAATCTGCCGGCATCAAGAGCACACATGTTCCTTACCGTGGTGTTGGCCCATCTGTGGTGGACGTGGTGGCGGGACATATTCCCACGGCATGGGTCACGCTGGGTCCTGTGACGCAGTATTTTCAACAAGGCCGACTCATTCCCTTGGCCATCGGCGATGCCCAGCGCTCATCCCTCGCTCCGCAAATCCCTACCTTGGTTGAGCAAGGTCACCGCGATGTGGTGGTCGGCGCTTGGAATGGTTTCTTCGCGCCCAAAGGCACGCCTGAGGCGGTGGTGAAATTGTTGAACGAGCATTTGAATGAAATTCTCAAGTCACCTGAGGTGGTCGAAAAACTCGCCACCTTTGGTGCCCAACCTGCCGGTGGCGCACCGAGTGTTTTGGGGCGCACCAATGCACAAGATCACGAGGTGATGGGCAAGATCATCAAAGACTTGGGCATCACGGCCGAGTGATGGGCGACACCATGGTTGACATCGGCTCAAGGTGACTGACATGAGTGCCTCCACTTTAGGTCAATCGGTTCCGCAAGTGAATGCGCTGTCCAAGGTGTTGGGTCGCGCCATGTATGCGGGTGATATCAAAATTGCAGGCATGTTGCATGGCAAGGTGCTGCGCAGCCTGCACCCGCATGCCCGCATTGTGCGCATCGACACCACAGCAGCTCGCGCTTTGCCTGGAGTGAAGGCCGTGCTCATCGGTGCCGATGCCCCCAACACACCTTGGGGCGTTCACCACAAAGAGCGCTTCATCTTGGCCAAAGGTCTGGTGCGTTTTGCCGGAGAGGAGATTGCGGCGGTGGCCGCCGTCAGCGAAGAGATTGCCCGTGACGCCTTGGATTTGATCGAGGTTGAGTACGACGTGTTGCCAGCGCAACTCGACCCCCAACAAGCCATGGTCGGACAGGGACCGCAAGTGCATGACGGTCGCACAGTGGCGCATGACATGGCGTTTCACCGGGGCGATGTCGACGCTGCGTTTCAAGCCGCGCACCTGGTGTTGGAGGCCGACTACAGCACCCACGCCCAGTACCCTGGCTATTTGGAACCCATGGCCACCGTGGCCGCCATAGACCCGATGGGACGCTTGGAGGTGTGGACGTCGACGCAATCTGCGTTCTTGGCGCGTGCGCGTTTGGCTGCTGCATTGGAAATACCTCATTCGCGCGTGCGTTTGCACCAAGCGACCACAGGGGGCGGCTTTGGCGGCAAGATGATTGAGGATGCCAACAACCTGATTGCGGGTTTGTTGGCATTGCACACCCAGCGTCCCGTGCGCTTGGTGAACAACCGCTTGGAAGATTTTCAAGCTTGCTGCTCCAGCGTGCCTGAGCAGATCACACTCAAAATCGGCATGGACCCCGAGGGGCACATCTTGGCCAAAGAGGTCCGCATCGTGGCTGACTGCGGTGCCTACGCGGGTTTGGCGCCTGAGGTCATGCATGTGTCGGCCATGCGCAGCGACAACATGCACCGCATTCAACACGTGCGCTGCCGTGCCAGCTTGGTGTACACCCATACGCCGCCACACGGCGCGTTTCGAGGATTTGGTGGCACCCAGATGCAATTTGCTCTGAACTCGCACCTCGACACCATGGCTGAGATGTTGGGGCTAGACCCCGTCGAGGTTCACAAACGCAACGCGATTAGGGTGGGTGAAGTGTCTGTGCACGGTTGGAAGATCGGCAGCACAGGATTGATGGAGTGCCTGGACCAGGCCACCCAAGCCATGCGCTGGGCAGAGAAAAGACAAGCACCTCAGCGCCCTGGTTCGAAGAAGCGTGGGGTCGGGGTGGCAGCTGCGATGCATGTCAGCGGTAACCGCACCATTGGCAATTGGGACGGATCAACGGTTGGGATCAAGGTCAACGAGGACGGTCGGGTCTTGATCCATAGCAGCGAGTGCGATGCGGGGCAGGGGGCCATGACCATGCTCAGTCAAGTCGTGGCCCATGCGTTGGACATCCCTTTGGCCCATGTGCATGTGGTGGCGCCCGATACCGACATGTCGCCCTATTGCATTGGCTCGCTGGCCTCTCGCGTAACCATCGTGGCAGGCAATGCGGCCATTGTGGCAGCGCGCCATGCCAAAGATGCCTTGCGCGATGCGGCGGCGCATGTCTTGAAAGTCGATCCCTCAGAGATTGAGCTCGCGCATGGCTGCGCAACGGCGCCATCCTTGCCCGATAAAAAACTCACTTATGGCGAGTTGGTGCGGGCCCATATTTGGCGTCATGGTGGGGAGGGGATCCATGTTCAAGGAAGCTGGGATGCCAACACCGTGATGCACGATGCACAGTTTTACGGCAACGTGGCCCCAGCCTATTCATTTGCCGCGCAGGTGGTGGAGGTGGAGGTGGACACCGACACCGGGCAAGTCAAGGTGCTCGACAGTTTTGTGTCTGACGACTGTGGCAAAGCACTCAATCCGTTGGCTGTCCACGGCCAATCCAACGGCGCCTCAGCGCAAGCGATTGGTTGGGCCTTGTATGAACACCTTCAGTTGGAAGATGGTCGCATTGCCAATGGTGAGTTCAGCGACTACACCATGCCATCCGCCGATGCCTTGCCCTTGTTGCAAAGCGGCATTGTCGAATCCAACGATCCGAATGGCCCTTTCGGTGCCAAGGGGGCCAGTGAAACCGCCATCCTGCCGGGGGCGCCCGCCATTGCCAACGCCGTCTACCACGCTGTGGGGGTTCGGATTCGAGACCTGCCCATCACGCCAGAGAAAGTGTTGGCAGCCCTCAAGGCCAAGCAGGGGATGAGCCATGCGTGATTTCGATTACCTAGAGCCTGGCTCCTTGCAGGAGGTCTGCCAGCTCATGGCGCAGTGGGGTGATGACGCGCGTTTGATGGCGGGGGGCACTGCCTTGATGCTGGCCTTGCGACAGCGTTTGGCCAGTCCTGCGCAGATCGTGTCGGTTGCCCGTGTGCCCGAATTGCGCGGTATTCATTTAGGACATGACCAAGTTTTAACCATTGGCGCTTTCACCACCCACAGCGAAGTGGCGCAGTCCGCTCTGATTCAACAGCACGCGCCCATGTTGTCTGCGATGGCGTCGCAGGTGGCCAACTGGCAAGTGCGCAACCAAGGCACGTTGGGCGGCAACCTCTGTTATGCCGACCCTGCCACCGATCCACCGGGCTGTTTGCTGGCCTTGGACGCTGAGGTGGTGCTGCAAGGCACATCGCAAAAGCGGGTGTTGCCGATGGCTGATTTTCTGGTGGACTACTACGAAACAGCCCTGCAAGCCGATGAAGTGTTGGTGGCGATCCGATTGCCTGCGCCCAAAGCCAACACACGCGGCAGCTACCTGCGGCATTTGAAAACGCCAGCCGATCACCGCCCGTTGGTGAACGTCTCTGTCACGTCGACCCAAAGTGGGAATGACATTGACGCGTTGTGTCTGGTGGTGGGGGCTTGCACGCCATTTCCGAAGCGTTTGCAATCGGCCCATGCGTTGCTTGGACAAGTGCCGACACCGCTGTTGATTCAATCTGTGGCCCACGCTGCTGCACATGAAATTGATGCATTGTCTGACGCACGCGCCAGCGCCGATTACCGACGGGATGTGGTGCGCGTGCTGGTCGCGCGTGCGCTGTCGGATCATTTCAACCTCTCTTGCATTTGAGGGTCCACCATGAGCCAACATGCTCTCCATTTATCGGTCAACGGCGAGCCTGTTGATGCCAATGTGCCAGCACGACGCATGCTGTCTGACTTTTTACGCGATGACCTTCACCTCACAGGAACAAAACGCGGCTGTGAAACCGGCACCTGTGGGGCTTGTACGGTCTTGGTCGATGGACGCGCAGTGAAGTCGTGTTTGTCTTTGGCGGTTCAGGCCCAGGGTACTTCGATTACCACGGTGGAAGGACTGTCTGATGGCGACACCTTGCACCCGGTGCAACAGGCTTTCTTGTCGTGTGGCGGTTTGCAATGTGGCTATTGCACGCCAGGCTTCATGATGACGTCAGTGGCCTTTCTCAAAGAAAACCCAAAGCCCACAGCAACGCAAATTCGTTCGGTCTTGAATGGCCATTTATGCCGATGCACGGGTTACAGCCAAATTGTGGAATCGGTGATGCAAGCAGCGGAGCACATGGATGGACATTGAAAAAAGTATTGAGCTTGCAGCCACACCCGACCAACTGTGGTCCTTACTGCTTGATCCACAGACCATGGCAGGTTGTGTGCCAGGCATGCAATCGATCGAGGTGGTGTCTGACATCGAATACTTGGTGTCTTTGAAGGTCAAGATTGCCTTTGTGACCGCTTCCTTCAAGATCAGAACCCATGTGCTGGAGCAAAAACCGCCGCTTTATCTCAAAAGTGCCGGTGTGGGGGAAGACGCGGCACTGGCCAGCAGCCTGAAGCATCAAAGCGAAATCTATCTAACCCCGCTTGAAAGCGGGATGACACAGTTACGCATCCTCACACATGTCGATGTGTTAGGCCGCGTGGGCACCTTCGGTCTCAGTGCCATGAAAACAAAAACAGATCGCATGTGGGATGAGTTTGCTGCTTCACTCAAAGCCAAGTTAGAGCAAGAAATTCAACCTAAACTGGCGCCTGATCTGTCGGCCTGATGGCTGAGTCAACCATCTGGCGCCACATGTCTTGCCTCTTGGGGCTTGGGGTCGGCGAAGATGCTGCATTGGTCAGCAGCTTAAGCGCAGAATCTCTCAGTTGATCAATTCCAACAGATAACTTGCAGAGGAGCAAACT
>CANFJA010000033.1 GCA_947447235.1 Comamonadaceae bacterium | reverse complement strand
GCTGACTTGGTGGCGTTTGACACCGAAACCACCTCGCTGGACGCCATGCGCGCCGAGCTGGTGGGCTTGAGCTTTTCGGTGCAGCCCGGTGCGGCCTGCTACATCCCGCTGTCGCACAGCTATGGCGATGCGCCCACGCAGTTGCCCCTCAACGAGGTGCTGGCCAAACTCAAACCCTGGTTTGAAAACCCTGCTGCTAAAAAGTTGGGCCAGCACATCAAGTACGACCGCCATGTCATGGCCAACCACGGCATCGAGGTGCGGGGTTACGCGCACGACACCATGCTGCAAAGTTACGTGCTCGAAGTGCACAAGCCGCATGGCTTGGCCAGTTTGGCCGATCGCCATGTGGGCCGCAAAGGCTTGAGCTATGAAGACCTGTGCGGCAAGGGCGCACACCAAATCCCGTTCGCTCAGGTCGACGTGGCGCGAGCCACCGAGTATTCGTGCGAAGACTCGGACATGACGCTGGAGGTGCATCAGGCCCTGTGGCCGCGTTTGCAAGCCGACGACAAGCTGCGCTTCGTCTACGAACTGGAAATCGCCAGCAGCGAGGCGCTCTACCGCATTGAGCGCAACGGCGTGTTGATCGACGGGCCCACCCTGGCAGCGCAAAGCCATGCCTTGGGCCAGCGCATCGTGCAACTTGAATCCGAGGCCTACGAGATCGCTGGGCAACCTTTCAACCTCGCCAGTCCCAAGCAGTTGGGCGAAATCTTCTTTGACAAACTGGGCTTGCCCGTTGTCAAAAAAACCGCCACCGGCGCGCGCAGCACCGACGAAGAGGTGTTGGAAAAACTCGCCGAAGACTACCCACTGCCTGCCAAGATTTTGGAGCACCGCTCTTTGAGCAAGCTCAAAGGCACCTACACCGACAAGCTGGCGCAGATGGCGCTGCCACGCACCGGGCGCGTGCACACCCATTACGCGCAAGCGGTGGCGGTGACGGGACGTTTGTCCAGCAACGACCCCAACTTGCAGAACATCCCCATCCGCACCGCCGAAGGACGCAAAGTGCGCGAAGCCTTTGTGGCCCCAGCGGGCAGCGTGATTGCCAGTGCCGACTACAGCCAGATCGAGCTGCGCATCATGGCGCATTTGAGCGACGACGAGGCCTTGGTCAAAGCCTTCCATGATGGCTTGGATGTGCACCGCGCCACCGCTGCCGAGGTGTTTGGTGTGGCGGTGGACCTGGTGAGCACCGAGCAGCGGCGTTATGCCAAAGTCATCAACTTTGGCTTGATCTACGGCATGAGCGCCTTTGGCTTGGCCAAGGCACTGGGCATCGACAACACCGCTGCCAAAAACTACATCACCCGCTACTTCGAGCGCTTTGCTGGCGTGAAACGCTACATGGATGACACCCGTGCCCAAGCCAAAGCACAGGGCTATGTAGAGACCGTGTTTGGCCGTCGCTTGTACCTGCCTGAAATCAACAGTCCCAACGGCCCGCGCCGCGCGGGGGCAGAGCGGGCCGCCATCAACGCGCCCATGCAAGGCACGGCGGCCGACCTGATCAAGCTCAGCATGGTCAAGGTGCAACAGGTGCTGGACGCGCAACACCGTTCGACCAAAGTGATCATGCAGGTGCACGACGAACTGGTGTTTGAAGTGCCCGAGTCCGAGGTGGATTGGCTCAAGACCGAAGTGCCGCGTCTGATGGCCGAAGTGGCACAGCTCAAAGTGCCCTTGCTGGCGGAAGTGGGTGTGGGACGCAATTGGGACGAGGCCCATTGAGCCACGCCCTATGATTCAGCCATGACCTTGCTTTCTATTTTGGTCGGTACCTTGGTCGCTGGCATGGGCAGTGTGTGGCTGGCCGCTTTGTTGGCCTATGCCTTGCTCTCTCGCTTCACCCAGCATTTGTTGAGCATGGCGGCGGGCGCTTTGCTGGCCACGGCTTTCATGCGCTTGTTGCCCGAGGCGTTCGAGCAGTCGGCGGCGGCTGGCGTGTCAGCGCAGGCCTTGTTTGCGGTGTTGTTGGTGGGCTTGGTGTTTTTCTTCTTGCTCGACAAAGCCGAGTTGTGGCACCACGGGCATGAACACCACCAAGCTGATTTACACGAAGTGGACCACAGCCATGACCCCCATGACGCACACCATGGGCATGCGCATGCCCACGCACCGCAGGCACACGCAACGCATGAACACCACCACCACCATGCCCACGGCGGTGGTTGGGCCGTGCTGTTGGGCGACAGCGTGCATGCATTTGGCGACGGCATTTTGATTGCCGCTGCCTTTGTGGCCGATTGGCGTTTGGGCCTGGCGTCTGCGGTGGCTGTGATGGCCCATGAGGTGCCGCACCATGTGGGCGATTTGGTGGTCTTGCGTCAAACCTTGGCCACACCGCGCGCCGCCTTGTTCAAGTTGTCGCTGGCTGGCGGCGTCACGACCATAGGTGGTGTCGTGGGTTATGTGTTGGTGGGCGCCATGCACGAGTACCTGCCGTACTTTTTGGTGGTGGCTGCCAGCAGCTTCATCTATGTGGCGCTGGCCGACTTGATTCCGCAATTGCAAAAGCGCTTGAGCCCTGCGCAAACCGCCGCCCAAGTGGCGTGGTTGTTTTTGGGCATGGGTTTGGTGGTGGTGCTGGGCGAGTTGGCGCAGCACTAGGCACGCCCCTGTCTCGCACCTCCCGTCTGGCAACGCGTGGCCGTATTGGGTTGGGTTCGACGCGTTGTTGTCGGGTCTTGCCGATTAACCTTTGGCCACCGGCAAGCCGGGGGTGGTGCACCATTCGCTCCAGCTGCCCGCATACAAGCCGCTGGCGCCCAAACCTGCGACCTCCATGGCCAACACATTGGGCACAGCGCTCACGCCACTGCCGCAGTGGTGCACCACGCTTTGGGGCGCGCGTCCATTGAGCAGTGTGGTGAACTCGGCCCGTAACACCTCGGGGCTTTTGAAGAAGCCTTGTTCGTTGAGGTTGCTGTTGAATGGGCGGTTGAGTGCGCCGGGGATGTGACCCGCCACAGGGTCGATGGGTTCGACCTCACCGCGAAAGCGCGGTGCACCCCTGGCATCGATCAAGGTTTGCTCTGGCACAGCAAGTCGGCTGGCCACGGTGGCGGTGTCGACCAAGGTGACCAATGGGTCTTGCAATGCAAACAGCGACGGCGCACGCAAGGGCGAAGCGCCAGACGCTGTCGCACCTCCAGCAGCCACCCAGGCTTGCAGACCCCCATCTAGCACGGCCACGGCCTGGTGACCGCACCATTTGAGCATCCACCACAAACGGCCACAGTAGTTCATGCCATTGCGGTCATACACCACCACTTGCATGTCGTGAGTCAAACCGATGCTTTGCAGCCATTGGGCAAAGACCTCGCGCTGTGGCAAGGGATGGCGTCCACCGTTGGCTGCATGGGCCGCGTCATGGGCACTGAGCTGCTCATTCAGGTCGGCATACAAAGCACCCGCAATGTGCTGTTCTTGAAACTGCTGTGGACCTACGGCGGGTTGCATCAAATCGCAGCTGCAGTCAATCACCATCACCGAGGCGGATTGGCTGTGTAAGGTTTGCAATTGCGTGACGTTGATCAGGGTGGTGTACATCAGGATTCCTCGGTAAGTTTAAAAACAAGGGGATGGCTCAGTGCTCTTCTGCCGGTGCATTGGGCGCCGCGCGTGCGCGCAGCAGGGTGGCAGCCATGCCACTGGCCACAATCAAGGCCATGCCCGCCCAACCGATGAGTGGGATGTCGTCGCCAAACAGCAGCAGGCTGTAGAGCGCCGCAAACACTATGCCGGAGTATTGCAAATTGGCCACCACCAAGGTGGCGCCTTGGCTGTAGGCGCGGGTCAGACACAGTTGACCCAGCGAGGCCAGCACACCTACGGGCAGCAACCAGATGGCGTGGTACCAGTCCCAGGGAGTCACGCCATCAAACAGCATCACGCCGCCTCCTGCCACTGCCGTGCCAATCGCGAAGTAAAACACGGTGCGTGTTTCGGGTTCGCCCACACGGCTGAGCGCCATGACTTGCATGAAGGCAAACGCCGCTACAAAACCAGACATCAGGCCAATCAAACCCGCAAAGATTTGGTTTTGTTCGATGGTTGGACGCAACATCATCACCACGCCCGCAAACCCGCTCAGCACGGTGACGGCCAAGGGCCCCTGTGACCATGCGCTCTCGCCTTCTTGAGGGGTCCAGTTCAGCAAGTTGCCGCCGACCAAAAACGCGGCCACCCAGACGCCGCTCATGTAATTCAGTGTCATGGCGGTGGCCAGGGGCAAGTGAGCGATGGCGTAAAACCAAGACCCCAGCGAGAGCACGCCCACAGCGGAACGCCACACATGCATGCCCGGGTAGCGCGTGCGCAGTGAAACGCCTCGTTGCTTGGCAAGGACACCCAGAAAAACGATACCCACCAAGCCGCGATAGAACACCAACTCAGCGGATGTGAAGTAAGCAGATGCGAATTTCACACACACACCCATGGTGGCAAAAAAAGCTGCGCCCAGCAGCATCCACAGGGCTTGCATGCGATTTAGAAAGCGCTGAAATTGAGTTTGCCGCGGTACCACTCGTGGAAGTGCTGCATGCCGTCTTCCATGGGACTTTGATAAGGGCCAACCTCGTTGTCGCCGCGTTGCATCAAGGCCTTGCGACCGGCGTCCATGCGTTCTGCAATTTCGTCGTCTTCGATGCAGGTTTCCATGTAGGCGGCTTGCTGTGCTTGCACAAATTCGCGCTCAAACGCGACGATTTCTTCGGGGTAGTAAAACTCCACCATGTTCAGCGTCTTACTCGGGCTGATGGGATGTAGCGTGGAGACTGTCAGGACATGGGGGTACCACTCGACCATGATGTGCGGGTAGTAGGTGAGCCAAATGGCACCTTGCTCGGGCAACTGGCCGTTGCGGTATTTCAGCAGCACGTCATGCCAAGTTTGGTAGGTAGGTGAACCCGGTTTGCCAAACCCACTGGACACGCCCACGGTTTGCACCGAGTAGTTGTCTTTGAACTCCCAGCTCAGATCTTCGCAGGTGACAAACTGTCCCAGCCCTGGGTGGAAGGGGCCCACGTGGTAGTCCTCCAAATACACCTCGATGAAGGTCTTCCAGTTGTAATTGCATTCGTGCAACTCCACGCGGTCCAGCGCAAAGCCTTCAAAGCTCAAGGCTGCACGCGGCCCCATGTTGGCCAGGTCAGCCTCGATGTCAAGTCCGTTGTCTTCAAACAGCAGTCCATTCCATTCCCTCAGCTTGTAATTGTTGAGGTTCAAGCAGGGGTCGTGTGAAAAATGCGGTGCGCCCAGCAATTGCCCTGAGGGCGAGTAGGTCCAGCGGTGCAGAGGACACACGATGTTGCCGCTGGCCACGGATGGACCGGTTGCGTTCAATGAGCCACGACCTTTGAGCATGACCGCTTGGCGATGGCGGCAAACGTTGGAGATCAGCTCGACCCCTTGGGCTGAGCGCACCAAGGCGCGGCCTTCTCCCTCGTTGGGAAGGGCGTAGTAGTCGCCCAATTCGGGCACAGCCAATTGATGACCCACATAGCGTGGGCCAGACTGAAAGATGGTCTCCAGTTCACGCTGAAACAGCGCTTGATCGAAATAACTGGTAACTGGTAGTTGGCTGGACGCCTGCTGCAGTTGAAGACTTAAATCAGACATGGAGGACCTGACCTAAAGACTCCCCACAGGGAGGGGGTATGAAAAAATAAATCAACCGAAAGGTTGATTGGACGAGGCCCATTGTACCTTTGGGTGATATGCACTCACTTGAAGCGGCCTAAAATGCAAATCTATTTGTTCTGACTCATACATGGATCGCCATCAGCATGCCCAAGGTTAAACCTGTTACCACTGACACGCATGCTGCGCCTGACAGCTACGAAACAGCGTTGCAAGAGCTGGAAGCTTTGGTGCAGCAAATGGAATCTGGCCAGCTGCCGTTGGCCCAATTGTTGTCAGGCTATCAGCGTGGTGCGGAACTTTTGAATTACTGCCGGGCGCAACTCGACAGTGTCGAGCAACAAATCAAGGTGCTGGACAACGGTGTCTTGAAGCCTTGGACATCGGCTTGATGGCTATGCGTCATAACTCTTCAGCCTTTGATTTAGATACCTGGAGTGAGCAGCGTCTTGCGCAGGTGGAGCAGGCGTTGTCGCTGTGGATCAGCCCACAAGCTCCTGCGGGTTTGGGCGATGCCATGCGTTATGCCGTGCTGGATGGGGGCAAACGTTTGCGTCCTTTGCTGGTTTTGGCCGCGCGCGAGGCCGTGGCAAGCCTCGCCCCAGACGCTGCCTTGGACGAAGCTGCCTTGCGTGCTGCTTGCGCGGTGGAGTTGATCCATGCCTACTCGTTGGTGCACGACGACATGCCCTGCATGGACAACGATGTGCTGCGTCGCGGCAAACCCACGGTGCACGTGCAGTTTGGCGAGGCCCAAGCCCTGCTGGCCGGAGACGCTTTGCAGGCCTTGGCGTTCGAGTTACTCACGCCTGATGCATCGGCAATTGACGACCATGTGCAAGCCCGCCTGTGCCGACTGCTTGCGACGTCCGCAGGCCATGGCGGCATGGCGGGTGGGCAAGCGATTGACTTGGCCAGTGTGGGCATGCGCTTAGACGAGACGCAATTGCGGCAAATGCATCGCTTGAAAACTGGAGCTCTGTTAGAAGCCAGTGTCATGATGGGCGCGGCCTGTGGCCAAGCCAGCGCACAAGCGCTGGATGGTTTGCAACGCTACGGGCAAGCTCTGGGACTTGCGTTTCAAGTGGTCGACGATATGTTGGATGTCACCGCAGACTCCGCCACCTTGGGTAAAACGGCTGGCAAAGACGCCGCCAATGACAAGCCCACTTATGTTTCTTTGCTGGGTTTAGAGCGTGCCCACGCGTATGCCAGCGAGTTGCTTGACCAGGCCTTGAACGCCTTGCACGTCAGCCAATTGCCTCAAACCCAAGCCCTGTCTGAGTTGGCGCTGCGGGTTGTGAACCGGAATACCTGAACATGTCCTCTTTGCTGTCGACCATCAACTCTCCTGCCGATTTGCGTGCTTTGTCGCGCCAGCAATTGGCGCCATTGGCGGACGAGTTGCGCAGTTACTTGCTGCACAGCGTGTCACAAACCGGTGGCCATTTGAGCTCTAACTTGGGTACCGTCGAATTGACCGTGGCCTTGCATTACGTGTTCAACACACCAGATGACCGCGTGGTGTGGGACGTCGGGCACCAGACCTACCCCCACAAAATTTTGACGGGTCGTCGTGACCGCATGTCGAGCTTGCGCCAGCGCCACGGCTTGAGCGGTTTTCCCAAGCGCGACGAAAGTGTGTTCGACGCGTTTGGCACAGCCCACTCATCGACCAGCATTTCAGCGGCCTTGGGCATGGCCATCGCGGCTCAGCTCAAAGGCGAGTCACGCCATTCGATAGCCGTCATTGGCGACGGCGCCATGACTGCAGGCATGGCCTTTGAGGCCCTCAACAATGCAGGTGTGAGCCATGCCCGGTTGTTGGTGATCCTCAACGACAACGACATGTCGATCAGCCCGCCTGTGGGGGCGCTCAACCGCTACTTGGCCCAACTCATGAGTGGACGTTTTTATGCCACGGCCAAAAATGTGGGCAAGCAAGTGCTCAAAGGCGCGCCGCCCCTGTTTGAGTTGGCCAAACGATTTGAAGAGCACGCCAAAGGCATGGTCGTTCCTGCGACCTTGTTTGAAAAGTTTGGCTTTAACTACATCGGCCCCATCGATGGCCATGACTTGGACTCCTTGATCCCAACCCTTGAAAACATCAAGCATCTAGAGGGACCGCAGTTCTTGCATGTGGTCACCAAGAAAGGCCAGGGCTATGACTTGGCCGAAGCCGACCCCGTGGCCTACCACGGCCCCGGAAAGTTCGATCCAGCGGTGGGTTTGGTGCCTGCAAGCGGTGTCGCCAAAACCACCTTCACCCAAGTGTTTGGTCAGTGGCTGTGTGACATGGCCGACCATGATCCCTTGTTGGTCGGCATCACACCCGCCATGCGTGAGGGATCGGGCATGGTGAAGTTCCATCAGCGGTTTCCGGACCGTTACTTTGACGTCGGCATTGCCGAGCAGCATGCACTGACTTTTGCGGCTGGCTTGGCGTGTGAGGGCATCAAACCCGTGGTGGCGATTTACTCCACCTTTTTGCAACGCGCCTATGACCAGTTGATTCACGATGTGGCCTTGCAAAAACTGCCCATGGTGTTGGCGCTGGACCGTGCTGGCATTGTGGGCGCTGATGGCGCCACACATGCGGGCTTGTTTGACATACCTTTCTTGCGTTGCATTCCGAATGTCAGCATTGCTTGCCCAGCCGACGAAAACGAGTGTCGCCAGTTGCTCAGCACCGCTTACGCACAAGACCATTGCGTGGCTGTGCGTTACCCGCGCGGCGCAGGGGCTGGCGTGCCGGTTCAAGCAGGCCTGGAAGGCTTGCCATTTGGCAAAGGCGAGGTGCGCCGACAAGGACAACGCATTGCCGTGTTGGTGTTTGGCACTTTGTTGTACCCGGCCTTGAAAGCGGCTGAGTCACTCAATCTGACGGTGGTCAATATGCGCTGGGCCAAGCCACTCGATGTGGACTTGTTGGCACACGTGGCCGCCAGCCATGAGGCCTTGGTCACGCTGGAAGAGGGTGCGCTCATGGGGGGGGCAGGGGACGCGGTGTTGGAAGCCTTGCAAACCTTGGGTTTGATCAAGCCCGTGCTCGCTTTGGGCGTGGGCGATCAATTGACCGAGCATGGCGACCCGGTCAAGCTGTTGGCTGAACTCGGACTTGATGCGCCTGGCATTGAGGCATCCATCACCCAACGCTTTTTTTGAATTCCTGTTGCCACGTTGAGTCTTTTTCAACCGGCTTGAAGTTTTTTTCTTGCGGATAGATTCATGGTGAAAACCCGCAGAAAGTCACGGGCGTGACTGCATACAATCCCCCATCCTTGTGGAGATCACATTTTTGAGTGATCTCATTCAGGACTTGTTTCAACCACTCATTGGAGTCTTTCATGGACCGTCGTTCCGTCATTAAAAACGCAGGTATTGCAGGCATCTTGGCTGCCGGTGCAGCCCCTGCCGTTCACGCACAAGCAGCGATTCGCTGGCGCTTGGCCTCGAGCTTTCCAAAATCGCTCGACACCATCCACGGTGCTGCGGATACCTTTGCTCGCGCAGTCAAAAACATGACGGGTGGAAAATTTGAAATCTCGGTGCACGGAGCCGGCGAAATCATGCCCGCCTTCGGTGTGGTCGATGGCGTGCAACAAGGCTCCATCGAAATGGCCCACACGGCCCCTTACTATTTCTTCGGCAAAGACGAAACCTTTGCCTTGGGTTGCGCCATTCCTTTCGGTTTGAACAGCCGACAAATGACCGCCTGGATGTACGAAGGCAACGGCCTCAAGCTGATGCGCGAGTTCTACGCCAAGTACAACATCGTCAATTTCCCAGGTGGCAACACGGGTGCCCAAATGGGTGGTTGGTTCCGCAAAGAAATCAAGTCAGTGGCAGACCTCAAAGGCTTGAAGTTCCGCATCGGTGGCTTTGGTGGCAAAGTGCTAGAGCGCTTGGGCGTGGTGCCCCAAAACATTCCTGGCGGTGACATTTACCCCGCGCTGGAAAAAGGCACCATCGACTCGGCCGAGTGGATTGGCCCGTACGACGACTTGAAACTGGGTTTCAGCAAAGTGGCGCCGTTCTACTACTACCCAGGTTTCTGGGAAGGCGGCCCCCAGCTTGACTTCTACATCAACGACAAGGCCTTCAACACCCTGACCCCCGAGTACAAAGCCATTGTGGAAGCTGCAGCGGCACAAGCCCATTCGGACATGCAGGCCAAGTACGACGCACGCAACCCCGCAGCTTTGAAGCAGTTGGTGGGCTCTGGTACCAAGCTGCGTGAGTTCCCCAAAGACGTGATGGCGGCAAGCTTCAAAGAAGCCATGGCTTTCTACGATGAGCTGTCTGCCAAGAATGAAAACTGGAAGAAGGTCTACGCCGACTATTCCAAATTCCGCGGCGACCAAAACCTGTGGTTCCGCTTCACCGAAGCGCGTTTTGACGCGTTCATGCAAGCGCAAAAGCTGTAATCCAGCTTTTACCTGCAAAAACCGCGCTCAAGGGCGCGGTTTTTTTTGAGGGTCGCGTGTTGCGTCAGCTCACATCTGACGAAACGCTTTGAGTTCAGCGGACAGACGCTCGCATTCAGCCAAGACGGTGGCATCGGTCACATAGAACACGGCGAACTTGCCCACCAAGGTGCGCACATACAGGCGCGGTGCCACCAGCCATTCCAAGCCGCGAACGCGAATGAGCTTGGCAAATGCCAAGTCATCAAATGCCATGTGCTTGTCCCAGATCCAGGTTTGATGAATGCCCTGCGCATCCAGGCGTGCCCGGCTTTGCAGCACATGCCATGCAGTCCAAGCCAGCAAGGCCCAAGCAAGGATGAACCAGCCTGCCGCTTTCAGTCCTTCGATGCCTGTGTCCCCGCCAAATTTACCTTGCTGCCACAGACTGAGCAGCCAGTAGCCTGAGCCCACCACGATCAAGGCCGTGAGGGCTTGAAAGCTGCGAGAGAACGCTGCGCCCTCGAGCACCTCTGGATGAGGCTGAAAGCGAAAAGGTTCGATCCCTGGATGGGGAGAACTTTCTGGTGCGGATGTCGATGGGTGTTCCATGGCGAGCGTGTGCGGTGGTTTTAAAGCTTGCAAGAAAAAGCCCCTCACGGAAGGCCGGAGGGGCTGGACTGCGTCAGATCGATTTATTTCTTGAACAGGTCATCGATTTTTTTCTGTTCATCCGCTGCGCTTTGTGCGGCGGTGGGTGCAGGGCCCTCGAGCTTGAGTTCAGCCTCTGGCACCTCTTGCTCTGAAGGCATGTCGATCACCACTTTGTCGAGATCGACTTTCTCTTCTTTGTCCAAGAACATGGTCACCGTCTCAGGCACAAAGATCACGATCACAACCAAGATCAGCTGCATGATCACCCATGGAATGGCACCCATGTAGATGTCGTTGGAACGCACGGGCTTTTCAATGCGACCTTCCTTGAACAAGGTGTCAGCAATACCGCGCAGGTAGAACAGGGCAAAGCCAAAGGGTGGGTGCATGAAACTGGTTTGCATGTTCACACACAGCAGCACGCCAAACCACACCATGTCGATGCCCATCTTCTCAGCCACGGGCCCGAGCATGGGCAAGATGATGAAGGCGATTTCAAAGAAATCCAGGAAGAAGGCCAGGAAGAAGATGAACACGTTCACCACGATCAAGAAACCCACTTGACCACCCGGCAAGCCCGACAGCAGGTGCTCGACCCACTTGGCGCCGTCGACACCTTGGAACACCATCGAGAACACGCGCGAGCCGATCAGGATGAACACCACCATGGCCGTCAGCCGCATGGTGCTGTGCATGGCTTCCCAGATCAGGTCTTTGTCCAAGCGTTTGTGGATGGCTGCCAAGATCAAGGCGCCCACGCAGCCCATGGCACCCGCTTCGGTGGGCGTGGCAATGGCGGTGTTGATGCCAGGCAAGCCACCCATCGAACCCAACACGGCAAAAATCAAAAAGGCTGAGGGGATGATGCCGCGCAGACACTTGGCCCACAGCGCCCAGCCGTTCAAGGTACGCGCTTCTTTGGGCACACCGGGCACGAACTCAGGCTTGAACAGACCTAGGGCAAAGGTGTAGAGCGCGAAGATGGCCACTTGCATCAGCGAGGGGCCCCAAGCACCTTTGTACATGTCACCCACCGAGCGGCCCAGTTGGTCGGCCATCACCACCAGTACCAAGGAAGGGGGTACCAATTGTGTGATGGTGCCCGAGGCTGCCAGTACGCCGGTGGCGTAGCGCATGTTGTAGCCGTAGCGAATCATCACAGGCAACGAGATCAAGGCCATGGCAATCACTTGGCCTGCCACCGTACCGGTGATGGCGCCCAAGATGAAGCCCACGATGATCACCGAGTAGCCTAGTCCGCCCTTGACCGGGCCAAACAACTGGCCCATCGAATCGAGCATGTCTTCGGCCAAACCGCATTTTTCAAGAATGGCACCCATGAAGGTGAAGAATGGAATGGCCAGCAACAAGTCGTTGCTGAGAATGCCAAAAATATTCAAGGGCAGGTTGGCCATGAAACTGGCGGGAAACCAGTCCATGCCGATGGCAAAAAAGCCACATGCCAAGCCTAAAAAGGACAGCGAAAAGGCGACCGGAAAGCCAATGAGCATCGTGAGCACAAGGCCCACGAACATGATGGGTGCGAAGTTTTCCATTTGCATGATCATGTGTCCTTTACTGCACCGGCTTTTCGTAGTGCGTGTCCATTTCAAACTTGCCTTGCAAGTAAGCCACGCGCTTGATGATTTCGCTCACACCTTGGAGAAACATCCACGCAAAGCCAAAAGGCAGCAGCAGCATGGCGGGCCAACGGATCAGGCCGCCTGCGTTGCTAGACATTTCGTTGGTGAGCAACATTTTTAGAAACAAGGGAAAGCTCAGGTAGGTCAGCGCCACCATGACAGGCAGCAAGAAGAGCACCAAACCCAACAAGTCGATGTAGACCGGTGCGTTGCCTTTGAGTTGACCGTAAAAAATGTCCACCCGAACATGCTCATTGAGTTTGAGCACCAGTGGCGCACCCAACATCACGGTGGCTGCAAACAAGTACCACTGAATTTCAAGCCAGCCGTTGGAGCTGATGTCAAAGCCATAGCGAATGAAGGCGTTGCCTGCAGAAATCAGGGCTGCGGCCAGCACGGCGAAGGCGGCTATGTGGCCAAATTGGGCGCTGGCTTTGTCAACGCCCAATGCGAATTTAAGAAGTTTTGTCACCATGTGTCCCCATTTTTAGACAACCCTAGATCCTACCAATTTTTGGGATTTAAATGAATACTTCTGAGTGAATTTTTACGCTCGAGTTGTGAAATTACTTCAGTTCGAAATGCAGATTACCCGCTAATTTTCAGCCCTGAGCCTGCTTGCACATGGCCAATGACGCAGGCTTGTTCAAAACCGCCTGTTTTGAACAAGGACAACACATCGCGCGCGGCATCGGGCGTGCAAGCCACCAACAAGCCGCCCGAGGTTTGGGGGTCGCTCAAGAGGGCTTGGTCGATGCTTGCGAAATCCGCAGGCAGGTCGACTTCGTGGCCATAGCTGGCCCAATTGCGTCCCGAGGCCCCAGTGACAAAGCCTTGCTCAGCCAAGGCGCGCGCGCCTTGAACCACAGGCACATGGCGCCAATCGATGTGGATTTGGCAGAGGGCACCACGGGCGAGTTCTAGGGCGTGGCCCGCCAACCCAAAGCCGGTCACATCCGTCAAGGCATGCACCCCGGGGTGTTTGGCCAAGGCAATGCCAGGTCGGTTGAGCTGTGTGGTCAAACGAATCATGTCTTGGTAGCCGGCTGCGCTGAGCGCGTCTTTCTTCAGGGCTGCTGACAAAATGCCAACCCCCAGAGGTTTGCCCAGCACCAACACGTCGCCCAGCTGCGCGCCGTTGTTGCGTTTGACTTGAGAGGGATGAACCAAGCCCATCACCACCAAGCCATAAATGGGCTCGACCGAGTCGATGGTGTGTCCACCCGCAATCGGAATGCCAGCGGCATGGCACACGTCTTGACCGCCTTGCAAGATACGGCCAATGGTCTCCACGGGCAACACATTCACAGGCATACCCACCAAGCCCAGTGCCATGATCGGCGTGCCGCCCATGGCGTAGACGTCGCTGATGGCGTTGG
>CANFJA010000032.1 GCA_947447235.1 Comamonadaceae bacterium | reverse complement strand
CCGGTGCCTTCACAGGCCAGGCGGTAAGCTGTGTCTGCGTTGAGGGTGTCATCTGCCAGCACCACGCGGTGTGGGGCGGGGGCGCTGCTTTCAGAGCGCCAACTGAAGGGTAGGGGATCGGTCACAAATAGGGTCGTAGGCTATGACAGCGGCATGCAGGTTGTTGCGCGCACGCGTTGTCGTGCTTGCAGTGAGGTTTCGAAGCGATTATCACGACATCCAAGTCAGGGGCTTGGCATGTCTGACATCTGTCAAAAGAGCGCGGGCTTGACTCAGGCACACTCTATGAACCCATGAAAACCATCAAAGTCGCCACCTACAACATCCACAAAGGGGTTCAAGGCTTAGGGCCGGCACGCCGCTTAGAGATTCACAACCTGGGTCATGCTGTCGAGCAATTCGACGCGGACGTTGTGTGTTTGCAAGAAGTGCGCGCTTTCAATCGTTTGCATGCCAGTCGCTTTGCACACTGGCCTGACATGGGACAGGCTGATTTTTTGGCGCCAGAGGGATACACCCCGGTCTACCGCACCAATGCCATCACCCAACATGGCGAACATGGCAACGCATTGCTGAGTCGCTGGCCTGTGGTGTCGCACAGCCATGAAAACATGTCGGATCACCGGTTTGAGCAACGCGGTTTGCTGCACACCATCTTGCGCGTGCATGACCGAGAGTTGCACGTGATCGTGGTCCATTTGGGTTTGCTGCCTGCCAGTCGCGTGCGTCAAATCAAACAACTGCAACGTTTCATAGCACGCGATGTACCTGCCAACAAGCCCGTGCTGGTGGCAGGGGACTTCAATGACTGGGGCAACACGGTTTCGCGCATGATGGCTGAGTTTGGTTTTCAGTCTCACCAAGGGCAGCCTACGCCAACCTATCCGTCTCGCATGCCTTTGGTTCAGCTCGACCATGTGTATGCGCGAGGGGTGTATCCGAGGAATAGCTTGACGCCACAGGGTGCCATTTGGTCTCGCATGTCCGACCACTTGCCCTTGTTGGTCGAGTTGGCTTGGGAGGCGCCGTGATGCCAACCCATGCTGCGCATGACATTCGCTTGCTGCTGGGTGCGGTGGATTTGTTCCCCGCCTTGATCGAAGCGATGGATGCTGCACAGCGTGAAGTGCGTTTAGAAACCTATATTTTTGATACCTCAGGAGCCGGTGCTGATGTGGCCCATGCCATGGTGCGTGCGGCGCTTCGCGGCGTGACCGTGTGCTTGGTGGTCGATGGCGTGGGCACGCGTGAGTTGCCTCAAATTTGGCGCAACCGTTTTGACCAGTCTGGCGTGCAATATCGGGTGTATGCACCCTTGAGTCCGGGCGGCTTGTGGCTGCCTAGCCGATGGCGACGCTTGCATCGCAAGTTGTGTGTGGTGGATCAAACGCTGGCTTTTTGCGGTGGCATCAACATCATGGATGATTTTTTAGATCCGCATGTCAAAGGACTGTTGCCCAAGGCGCGACTGGATTACGCAGTCAGCTTGCGTGGTCCTTTGGTGCGTGCGGTGCACGACACCATGACACAGCTGTGGTCGCGTCTTGAGGCTGTGCGCGAGTTACGCAGCAAGGATGTGATGGCTGCCTTGGATGCCCTGCTCAGTGCAGACCAGTCTGTGCATTTGTCTTCGCGCGGTTCCGCACAGCTGGTGTTGCGCGACAACGTGCTGCATCGCACGCACATCGAGCGCGCTTACCGCAAAGCGATTGGTGTGGCGCACAAAGACATCGTGTTGGCTTGCGCCTACTTTTTTCCAGGTTTGCGCCTGCGCCGTGCCTTGGTGATGGCGGCCCAACGTGGCGTGCGGGTGCGCTTGTTACTGCAAGGGCATTACGAGTACTTTTTGCCTTACCGCGCCTCGCGCCAACTGTATGGACAACTGTTGGCCGCAGGTGTGGAGATTTACGAATACCACGCCAGCTTTTTGCATGCCAAAGTGGCGGTGGTGGATGGCATGTGGACCACCGTGGGGTCATCCAATTTGGATCCCTTGAGCCTGCTGCTGGCGCGCGAGGCCAATGTGGTGGTGCGCGATGCTGCGCTGGCCCTGGCCCTGCAAACCAGTGTGGTGGATGCCATGGACACCGGGTCGGTCAAGGTGGACCCTCAGGCTTATATTCAGCGCGGTGGGTGGCAACGGGCTGTGGACATGGCAGCTTCGATGGTGTTGCGTTTTGGGGTGTTTTTGACGGGCAAGCGGTATTGACTGTGGGGCTTTACGTTCGCTGATACCATCCCTGCCATGAAAGAGAAAGACACCTTCGAGGGCACGCCCGTTTCGGTCAAGATTCGTGAGCGCTTGACCGCCGCGCGCAAGCGCTACCACTCCAACGACAACATTGCCGAGTTCATCCAGCCCGGCGAGTTGGAGGCTTTGCTCAATGAAGTTGAAGTCAAGATGCAAGGCGTGCTCGACAGCTTGGTCATTGACACCGACCATGACCACAACACGGGCGACACCGCCCGTCGTGTGGCCAAGATGTACTTGCAAGAAGTCTTCAAAGGCCGTTACCTCACGGCCCCTGCCATCACCGAATTTCCCAACGCCGAGCACCTCAACGAGTTGATGATCGTCGGACCCATCACCGTGCGCAGTGCCTGCAGCCACCACTTTTGCCCGGTGATTGGCAAGATCTGGATTGGCGTGCTGCCCAATGAACGCACCAACGTGATTGGCTTGTCCAAGTACGCGCGCTTGGCCGAATGGGTCATGGGCCGTCCTCAAATCCAAGAAGAAGCGGTGGTGCAACTGGCCGACTTGATTCAAGAGAAAACTCAGCCTGACGGCTTGGCCATCGTCATGGAAGCCAGCCACTTTTGCATGTCATGGCGCGGCGTCAAAGACATGGACAGCAAGATGATCAACTCGGTCATGCGCGGTGCCTTTTTGAAAGACCCCAACTTGCGCCGTGAGTTTTTGTCTCTGATTCCTAAAAAGGACTGATGCCATGCTGGTTCGTTTGTTGTATGTCAGCCGTGCGGTACACCCCGAGTCACCCGAAGCCACCGAGTCCATTTTGGCCAGTGCGCGCGACCACAACCTGAGCAATGGCATCACGGGCGTGTTGTGTTACGGCGGGGGCATTTACCTGCAAGCCATTGAAGGTGGTCGCAACCAAGTCAATGCCTTGTACACCCACCTCGTGCGCGATGAGCGCCACAAAGATGTGGTGTTGCTCAGCTACCAAGAGATCAGCGAACGACGTTTTGGGGGATGGACCATGGGCCAAGTGCGCTTGGACAAACTCAATCCCTCCATCGTGTTGAAGTACTCCGAAACACCTGAGCTTGATCCGTACGGTGTGTCGGGCCAAGTGTCGTTTGCGCTGCTGGAAGAGTTGATGGCCACCGCGTCCATCGTCGGTCGCGCCTGAACGCTGCCAGCGGCTTGGCTGGCATGAGTGCCTCGACCGTCTTGCTCGGCTGCGACTTCAGCAGCAGCCCCTCCCAACGCAAACCCATCGTGCTGGCCCTGGGCCATGTGGCACAAGGCCGCGTTCAGCTGCGTGAGCTGGTGCGCCTGCACACCCTGTCAGATTTCGCCAATTGGCTGCAACAGCCCCAAGCCTGGGTGGGTGGTTTTGATTTGCCCTTCGGCCTGCCACGCGAACTGGTGCAAACCTTAGGCTGGCCCACCGATTGGCACGCCTGCATGCAACACTTTGCGGCCTTGGGCCGTGCCGACATCCGCGCAACCTTCCAAGCCTTTTGCGATGCGCGACCCGTGGGGGGCAAATTTGCGCACCGCGCCACCGACACACCCGCGGGCTCCAGCCCTTCCATGAAGTGGGTCAACCCGCCTGTGGCCTACATGCTGCATGCCGGTGTGCCTTTGCTCCTGCAAGCGGGCGTGTGTTTGCCACGCTTGCACAGCCCTACCCATCTCCTTGCGAGTGAGCCCTCCGCTGAGCCGCGTATTGGGCTAGAGGCCTACCCAGGACTGCTGGCGCGAGAGCTGATTGGCAACACCAGCTACAAAAGCGACGACAAAGCCAAGCAAACCCCTGAGCGTTTGATTGCCCGCAAGCAACTTCTGCAAGCCCTGGAGTTGGGCCAGACCCGCTTGGGCCTGCGCCTCAAACTCACCCACGCCCAACACGACACTTTGGTGGACGACGCCTCTGGTGACAGCCTGGACGCCGTGTTGTGCATGGTGCAAGCCGCTTGGGCGCAGATTCAGCACGAAGCGGGGGATGCGCACTATGGCTTGCCAGCGTGTGACCCGCTGGAAGGGTGGATCGTCACCGCCTGAGTTGGCACATGGGCGTGTCACAAGCCCCTCAAATACACCACCCCATGTCCGTAGGCAGTGTCTCCAACTGCCGCAGTTGCTGCACCGCTTGCGCATCGGTGCGGTAGATGCGCAAGCCCACGTGGGGCTCCAAGCAAGCTGCGCGACGCAGCACGGTTTCAACAGGCAGCTTCATGCCGCTGATGTGCAGGGTGATGTGTCGCTCGGCCAACATGGCTTCCAGTTTGGCCATGCTCTCCACGCCTGTGGCGTCGATGCGGTTGATCGGCTGGGCAAACAAGCACACGTGGCGCACCTCTGGGTGCTGGCTCAGGTGTTCCACCACGGCGCGCTCGAGTGAGCTGGCCGCTGCAAAGTCCAGTTCGGCATCCATGCGCAGCGCATAGAGCTGTGGGGCCAAAGGCGGCAGCTTCCACAAGTGGCGGTCGCGCAGGCTGCCGTCGGCATGCAAGCCCACTTCGATGATGCGCGGGTGCAAGCGCGTGTGCAAAAAGTGACTCAAACCCATCAGCATGCCGGCCAACACGCCCCAATACAAACGCGGAGCCGACAGCAGGGTGATCACCAAGGTCAACGCGGCTGTGGCGGCCTCGACGCGGTTGATGGCGTAGAGCTTCACAAACGCATGCGGCTTGATCAGCCCCATCACAGCCGCCACCACAATGGCCGCCAGCACCGACTGCGGCACCGGTTGCAACACCGAGGTGAACCACAGCAAGATCAGCAAAATCACGCCAACAGAAAACACCGCAGCCCAAGCAGACTGGGCCCCTGCATAGAGGTTCAAGGCAGAGCGCGAGAACGAAGCGCTGGTGGGAAACGCACCACACAAGCCCGACACCACTTTGGCCAAGCCTTGGCCAATCAGGTCTTGGTCTTGGTCCCAACGCTTGCCACTGCGGTCGTTGTCCACCTTGGCACTCGAGGCGGTTTCTAAAAAGCTCACCAGGGTGATCACCAGCGTGGGCAGCACCAGTTGTTTGAAGGTTTCCCAATCCAACACCGTGGGCCAATACACACTGGGCAGGCCTTGCGGCAACGCACCCACCACCGCAGTGCCTTGGGCCGGCAAGTCCAGCCCAGCGCTGACACCTGCAGCAGCCACCATCACCAACAGCACGGTCGGAAACCTGGGGCGCCAGCGGCGAGCGATCACCAGCACCACCAAGGTCACCAGGCCAAACAGCAGGCTGGCCCCGTCGATGTGCTGAGGTTGCCACAGCGATGACCAACCGTGCGTGAGCCCCAGCAGCGCGGGCAGTTGCGATGCAATGATCAATACCCCCGCTCCCTGCGTGAAAGCCATCAACACGGGCGCGCTGACCAAATTCAACAGCCACCCAAAACGCGCAAAGCCCAAACCCACTTGCAACAAGCCCGTCATGAGTGACAGCCACACGGTGAGGTTGACCCACTCGGCGCTGCCTGGCTCGGCCATGCCTGTCAGAGAGGCCGCCACCAAGATCGACGTGAGCGCTGTGGGCCCAACCGACAAGCGGCTCGACGCACTGAACAGCACCGCCACCAGCGCCGGAATGAGCGAGGCATAGATGCCCGTGATCAAGGGCATGCCTGCCAGTGCAGCATAGGCCACACCTTGTGGAATGACCATCAAACCTACGCTCAAGCCCGCGAAGGCTTCGCTGTGCATCAGCTGCGGGGTGGGGCGAGGCCAGTTTAAAAATGGCAGCCAATGTTGGAGGTCACGCATGGGGGGATGCTAACTTGAGCTGTGCATCTGGCAATGCCCTAGGACCGCCTCCCGATGTCTTTGAGCTGCGCTGGTGAAACTCGGTTGTCTGGCGGCATCCAATGTGACGTGATGAAACATACGCTGACCTTCATGCTGATGCGAACTTGTTGGGTGCTGACAGGCCTATGGACAGCTCATGCGCTTGCCAACCTTGCGCAAGCATGGCCGGGCGTTGTGACCCGTGTCACCGATGGCGACACGGTCTGGGTGCAGCCACTGCAGGGTGGAGACGTGCACAAGGTGCGCTTGTTGGGCATCGATGCCCCAGAGATTTGTCAAACTTGGGGCATTCAGTCACGCGATGCCTTGCATGCTGTGTTGCACGGCCAAACGGTGGAGGTTTTGGGCCATCACCGCGACACCTATGGACGCTTGCTGGCACAGCTGTCACGCCAAGGCCACGATGTCGGCGCGTGGATGGTGGCACAAGGGCATGCGTGGTCCTACAGCTATCAAAGTTTCTCGGGGCCTTACGATGCGCTGCAACTGCAAGCGCAAAGTCAACACAAGGGCTTGTTTGCAGACCCGCATGCCTTAGCGCCACGCTGGTTCAGAAAACGCTTTGGTGCTTGCCCTTGACGCTCAAACGCCATGGGCTGGACCGCACACTGGGCAGCTGGGGTTGCGCTGCAAGCGCACCTCGCTCCATTCCAGGCCGCGTCCATCGAGCATCTGCAAACGACCCGTCAGTCGTGAACCCAAGCCCGCCAACAACTTGACAGCCTCCATGGCCTGCAAGCTGCCCACCACGCCGACCAGCGGCGCGAGCACACCCAGGGTGGCGCACTGCACTTCCTCGGGCGCTTGGTCGGGTGGAAAGAGGCAGGCATAGCAGGGCGATTTGGCATCGCGCGCGTCATAGACCGCCAGTTGCGCGTCCATGCGAATGGCCGCTCCAGACACCAAGGGGACGCGGTGTGTCACACAGGCCGCGTTGACGGCTTGGCGGGTGGCAAAGTTATCGCAGCAGTCCACCACCACCTGCACCGTGGGCACCAAGGTGTCGAGCTCTGCTGCGCAGAGTTTGTGCGCCAAAGCGGTCACGCGTACCTCGGGGTTCAAGGCATGCATGGCTTGGGTGGCCGATGCAACTTTGGCTTGACCCACACGCGTTGTGGTGTGGGCAATTTGGCGTTGTAAGTTGGTGAGGTCCACCACATCGTGGTCGGCAATCGTGATATGACCGACCCCGGCTGCTGCCAAATACATGGCGACCGGAGAACCCAGTCCGCCGGCGCCGACGATCAGCGCATGGCTGTCGAGCAAACGTTGCTGGCCTTCAATGCCAAGGTCATCCAGCAGGATGTGGCGCGAGTAGCGCAGCAGTTGCTCGTCATTCACCGCGAACTCGCCCGTGTGTCACTTGTCTTTGGCTTCGGCGACAGCGCGTTCGCTTTGGGTTTTACTGGCCAACACAGGCAGGCCTTTGAGGCGCTGGATGGCTTGTTGGAGTTGGAAGTCTTTCTCGCTGCCAAACTCTGGCGGGCGGCGCTCGCTGTTGGGCTTTTTAGACTCTTCTTCCAAGCGTTTCATGGCTTCTTCGCGTGCCTTTTCGCGTTCTTTTTCAAGTGTCTTGTCTTTCACTTCGCTGCCTTGACCGCTTTCTAAGTGCTTGTCGAGGTCAGCTTCACGCATGCGCAAAATCGCGTAAGGGCTGCCTTCGGCGGTGTCGTCGACCAGCACATCGGGCATGATGCCCTTGGCCTGGATGGAGCGTCCGCTGGGCGTGTAGTAGCGCGCGGTGGTGATCTTCAAGGCGGTGTCCGCACCCAATTGACGCACCGTTTGCACCGAGCCTTTGCCAAAGGTTTGGCTGCCCATGATGGTGGCGCGCTTGTGGTCTTGCAAGGCACCCGCCACGATCTCGCTGGCGGAGGCCGAACCTTCATTGACCAGCACCACCAAGGGAATATTTTTGTAAATGCCTTTGGTACTTTGCTGCAAGCGGGCAATGGTGTCGGCGCCATTGCCACGGCGGTAAAACTCTGGTGCTGCCTTGTAGGCAAATTTGCTCTCAGCCAATTGGCCATTGGTCGAGACCACGGTCACGTTTTCAGGCAAAAACACGGCCGACACAGCCACCGCGGCGTCGAGCAGGCCACCGGGGTCATTGCGCAAGTCGAGCACCAAGCCTTTGAGCTTGGGTTCTTGTTTGTAAATTTCTTCAAGTTTTTTGCTGAAGTCTTCCACCGAGCGCTCTTGAAACTGGCTCAGGCGAATCCACCCGTAGCCTGGCTCCACCACTTTGCCTTTGACGCTTTGGGTTTTGATCTCTTCGCGCACGATGGTCACAGGAAAGCTGCGGTTTTCGTCTTTGCGCAAGATGGTCAGCAGCACTTTGGTGCCGGGCTCGCCACGCATGCGCTTGACCGCGTCGTTGAGCGACAAACCTTTGACCGCGGTGTCGTCAATCTTGGTGATCAAGTCACCTGACTTCATGCCAGCACGAAAAGCGGGAGAGCCCTCAATCGGCGAGACGACTTTGACCAATCCATCTTCTTGGGTGATTTCGATGCCCACCCCGACAAATCGACCGGTGGTGCCTTCACGGAATTCTTTGAAGGTCTTCTTGTCGTAGTACTGTGAGTGCGGGTCAAGGCTTGCCACCATGCCCGTGATGGCGTCGTTGATGAGTTTTTTCTCATCGACGGGTTCGACGTAATCGCTCTTGACCATGCCAAACACAGCAGCGAGTTGCTGCAACTCTTCCAACGGCAACGGGGCCATGTTGGCGCGTGCAGCGGTTTGCAGTGACACGGTGGTCAGCGCTCCAGTGAGCGCTCCAACGGTGATCCATCCTGCGATCTTGAGTTTGTGACCCATGGTGCCCTTGAAAGTTGACGTGGTGTGTGTTGGCTCAATATACAACGCGAAGCCAGTGCGTATTGTAAAAAAGTGTCAAGCCTTGTGCCCTTGTGCGGCTACTGCGGCCGCGGCCTTGGCAGCCGCCTCGGCGTCACCCAAGTAATAGTGGCGAATGGGTTTGAGGTCATCGTCGAGCTCGTACACCAAGGGAATGCCGTTGGGGATGTTCAAGTTGACGATGTCTTGGTCGGAAATGTTGTCTAAATACTTCACCAAGGCGCGAATCGAGTTACCGTGTGCGGCCACCACGATGCGTTTACCCGCTTTGATGGCGGGGGCCATGGATTCGTTCCAAAAGGGCATGACACGCGCCACCGTGTCTTTGAGGCACTCTGTCAGTGGCACTTGTGTTGGGTCGAGTTTGGCGTAACGCGGGTCGCCGCGCTCGCTGCGAGGGTCGTTGGCTTCGAGCACAGGAGGCGGGGTGTCGTAACTGCGGCGCCAAATCAGCACCTGTTCCGGACCATATTGCTTGGCCATCTCGGCTTTGTTCAAGCCTTGCAAGCCGCCGTAATGGCGTTCGTTAAGGCGCCAGCTCTTGAGCACAGGCAACCAGGTGCTGTCCATTTCGTCCAACGCCAGATAGAGCGTGCGAATGGCGCGTTTGAGCACACTGGTGTAGGCCACATCAAATTGAAAGCCTTCGGCCTTGAGCAGACGGCCTGCGTTTTGTGCTTGCGCGATGCCTGTGGGCGTCAGGTCGACATCGGTCCAACCGGTGAAACGGTTTTCAAGGTTCCAAGTGGATTCGCCATGGCGGATTAAAACGAGCTTGTACATAGGGTGTTTGGAGTCAAAGTCAGCGAACGTGATCCACTGATTTTAGAATGACGACTGAATACTCGACTTTTTACAACTTCTCCTGAACTGGACCCCCCGTGAAATTTATCCTCGACAACTGGATGTTGATCGCTGTTGCGCTGAGCAGCGGCTTCTTTTTGCTGCTGCCTGTGGTGCAAGAAGCCGCAGGCTCCGGCCTGTCTCCCACCGAAGCTGTGCAGTGTATGAACCGCGAAAAAGGCGTGGTCATCGATGTCTGCGGCGATGATGAATTTGCGGCTTGTCATATTTCTGGCGCTTTGCATGTGCCACTCGATCAGTTGGAAGGGCGCCTGACGTCGGTGGCTAAGAACAAAAGCGTACCGCTCATCATGGTGTGTGCTTCTGGCATGCGTTCTAAGCGCGCACAGGCTGTGGCGCATAAACTGGGTTACGAGAAGGTGCACTCCTTGCACGGCGGGCTCAAAGCTTGGAAAGAAGCTAATCTTCCCACCTCGAAAGCTTGAGTCTTCAATCAGCCCAACTGCGACCACTTACCCGCGAGAAAGAACCCCATGCAAGCCGTCAAGATGTACACCACCGCTGTTTGCCCCTACTGCGTTCGCGCCAAACAAATCCTCCATGCCAAAGGCGTGGCCCACATTGAAGAAGTGCGTATCGACACCAACCCGGATGAGCGCATGCGCATGATGGATCTGACGGGGCGGCGCACCGTGCCGCAGATCTTCATTGGCGACACCCACGTGGGTGGATGTGATGACTTGATCGCCCTTGACGGCCGTGGCGGTTTGATCCCTTTGTTGCAATCTTGAGCTGACATAATCTCGGCCATCCCGATTTGCTGCCTGCTTCGGTATTTGCCGAAGCAGGCTTTTTTGTACAAGGAAAAAAATGTCTGACGACCTCACCCCCGTGTTCCAAATCCAGCGCGTCTACCTGAAAGACTTGTCTTTGGAGCAACCCAACTCACCTGGCATCTTGACCTCGCAAGAGCAGCCTTCGGTGGATATTCAGTTGGGTGTTGGCATGGAACAAGTGGCCGATGGCATCGTCGAAGTGACCGTGACCGCCACCGTCACCACCAAACTGCAAGACAAAACCGTGTTCTTGGTGGAAGCCAAGCAAGCCGGTATCTTTGAAATTCGCAATTTGCCGGAAGACCAAATGGGCGCGGTGGTGGGCATTGCTTGTCCGCAGATCGTCTACCCCTACTTGCGTGGCAACGTGGCAGACGTCATTCAACGCGCTGGCTTTCCGCCTGTGCACTTGGCGGAAATCAACTTCCAGGCCATGTACGAGCAGCAGCAGGCTGCGGCTCAGTAACCTAGCCCCCTTAATTTTCAGCAAGAGACCGCGATGAAAATCGCCGTTCTGGGCGCAGGTGCATGGGGTACGGCCTTGGCCATCCATGCCGGCCATCAGCACGAGGTCACCCTGTGGGCGCGTGACCTTGTGCAAGCCCAGGTCATGCAGACTGCGCGCGTGAATTCGCGTTACTTGCCCAATATGCCCTTTAGCGCCGGCTTGCAGGTGTCATCCCAAGCCTTGAACACATGGGTCACCACGCAAGAGCTGGTGGTCATTGGGGCACCTATGCGTGCATTGCGCGGCATGCTGTCTGAATTGGCGCCCTTGCTGGGGGCGCAGGTGCCTGTGGCTTGGCTGTGCAAAGGCTTTGAGGCCGCCCCGGACGGGGTGGGCAGCATGGCGCACGAGGTGAGTGCCCAAGTGGCGCCTGCCTTGCGTGGTGGGGCCTTGAGTGGGCCAAGCTTTGCGCAAGAAGTGGCGCGTGGTCAACCCACCGCCTTGGTAGCAGCCAGCGCCCATGCCGATGTGCGTGACAGTCTTGTGCAAGCCTTTCACAACAGCAGTTTGAGGGTCTACGCCAACGACGACATCGTGGGTGTGGAGGTGGGCGGCGCCGTGAAGAACGTGCTGGCCATTGCCACCGGTTTGTGCGACGGCTTGCAGTTGGGCCTCAACGCCCGTGCCGCCTTGATCACCCGTGGCTTGGCCGAAATCACCCGCCTTGGGCTGTCGCTGGGCGCCAAAGCCGAAACCTTCATGGGCTTGTCGGGCTTGGGCGACTTGGTGCTCACCGCCACCGGCGATTTAAGCCGCAACCGCCAAGTGGGTTTGGCGCTTGCCCAAGGCATGAGCTTGCAACAAGCGGTGGATTCGCTGGGCCATGTGGCCGAAGGCGTGTACAGCGCCCGCACCGTGGTGCAGCGGGCTCAGGCCTTGGGTGTGGAGATGCCCATTGCCCAAGCCGTGGTGGCCTTGCTCGACGGCCAGATCAACCCGCAGCAAGCCTTGGGCCTTTTAATGGGTCGTGGGGCCAAAGGCGAGTGAGCCTTTTCGCAAGCCTCAAACCTCCAAGTTGTCAATCAACCGCGTCTTGCCCAACTTGGCCGCACCCAACACCACCAGCGGGTCAGTACAAGGGCCGGTGATGGGCGACAGGTCGTGCTGGCGGCGCACCGTCAGGTAGTCGGGCACCCAATCGCGCTTGCGCAGCGCTTGCATGGCTGCTTCTTCGGCGGCAGCCACGTCAAGCGCCCCTTTGGCGTTGCCGTCTCGAACCGCAGCCGCCAAGCCTTGGAGGGCCATGGAGAGCTGCACGGCTTCCGCCAATTCGGCCTCGCTCAGGTAGCCGTTGCGTGAACTCAGCGCCAAGCCATTGGTCGCGCGACGGGTTTCAGCGCCGATGATGTCGATGGGCAAAGCCATTTGCTGCACCATGCGGCGAATCACCATCAGCTGTTGGTAGTCTTTCTTGCCAAACAGGGCCATGTCGGGTTGCACGCAATTGAACAGCTTATGCACCACGGTGCTCACGCCGACAAAAAACCCGGGGCGAAAAGCGCCTTCCAACCTATCGGCCAGCTCTGCGGGGGGGTGCACCTTGAACACCTGAGGCTCGGGGTACAGGTCTTTCTCGGACGGGGCAAACAGCACGTCGCAGCCGTTGGCGGCCAGCAGTTCGCAGTCGCGCTCAAAGGTGCGGGGGTAGCTGTCAAAGTCTTCGTGCGGTGCAAACTGCAAGCGGTTGACAAAAATACTCGCCACCGTCATGGCCCCAGGTCCACCTGCACGCGCATCCACCGTTTGGCGTGCCATGCGCATCAACTCCAAGTGTCCGTCGTGCAGGTTACCCATGGTCGGTACAAAAGCGCGCAGCGTGGCGGGCTTCAAGGTGCGGCGCAAGTCTGCGATGGTGTGGACGATGTGCATGCGGTGCTCCTTACCAAGCGTGCTCGGCGTTGACGGGAAAGCTGCCGTCTTTGACTGCTTTCACATAGGCGGTGATGGCGTCTTGCACACCGCTGCTGCCGTGCATGAAGTTGCGCACAAACTTTGGGTTTTTGCCCAGGTTGACGCCCAGCATGTCGTGCATCACCAGCACTTGGCCTGCGGTGCCATTGCCCGCGCCTATGCCGATGGTGTGGCAGCGCGGCAGCGCTTGTGTGAGTGCGGTAGACAGCGCTTCAGGCACCATCTCCAGCACCAGCATGGTGGCGCCTGCGTCTTGTAAATCGAGGGCGTGTTGGCGCAGTTGTTGGGCGCTCTCGTCCCCACGGCCTTGCACGCGGTAGCCGCCCAAGGCGTGCACGGTTTGCGGTGTCAACCCCAGATGGGCGCAGACCGGAATGCCGCGTTCCACCAAAAAACGCACGGTCTCGGTGGTCCAGCCACCGCCTTCGAGCTTGACCATGTGGGCGCCCGCCTGCATCAGCACGCTGGCGCTGCGCAGCGCCTCCTCGCGGGAGACCTGGTAACTGCCAAAGGGCAGGTCGCCAATGATCCAGGATGTACCTTGCACGCGCTGCACGCCACGCGCCACGCTTTCTACGTGGTAGCGCATGGTCTCCAGCGACACGCCGACTGTGCTGGCCAGACCTTGGCAAACCATGCCCAACGAGTCGCCCACCAAGAGGCACTCCACACCCGCTGCGTCGGCCACGGCGGCAAAGGTGGCGTCGTAGGCGGTGAGCATGACGATTTTTTCGCCGCGTGTGCGCATCTCGTTCAGACGCGGCAGGCTGATGGGCTTGCGCGCGGACACTGGGGAGGCGGGGGGCAAGGTGCCGTAGGGGGTGGCGCTGGGTTGGGAACTCATGGGGGTGATGGCGGTAAGCGGCCCATGCGGGTCGCGGTCAGCTGGGCGTGTAGGCCAGGCGCACGTAAATGGGCGCAAAGGCCTCGGCTTGGGTGATGTCGATCAGGGTTTCTTTGGCCAGTTCGAGCAAGGCAATGAAGGTGACCACCAGCACGGGCACGCCCTGGCTGGGGTCGAAGAGTTTTTCAAACTCGACAAAACGCTGACCTTGAAGGCGACGCAGCACGATGCTCATGTGTTCGCGCACCGACAACTCTTCGCGTGAAATTTTGTGGTGCTGCACCAGCTTGGCCCGCTTCAAAATGTCGGCCCAAGCCTGCTGCAACTCCGCTACATGCACTTCAGGAAAACGCGGTTGCAACGATTGCTCTATGTAGACCTGT
>CANFJA010000031.1 GCA_947447235.1 Comamonadaceae bacterium | reverse complement strand
GTTTTTGCATGTGCCCTACGCCAAGAAGCTCACCGCAGCGGTGGCGCAGGTGATCGCCGCTATGCCAGCGTGAGCCGCGCCAGCGCGCCCAAGGCCGCCGTCTCGGCGCGCAACACGCGCTCGCCCAAACTCAAGGCCACAAAACCCTGAGCACGGGCCGCAGCATCTTCGGCGTCACTCAAGCCCCCTTCAGGGCCATTGAGCAGCACCCAGGTGAGGTTCTCGTCGGCGCTGCCAGGCTGCGCCAGCAAGGTGGCCAAGGGCTGGCTACTGGGGTGCAAAGACAAGACCGCATGCACCTGTGGCCCCTGCGGCGGCGTCTTGGCGAGGTGGGCCAACCAAGCGTCCAGGCGCTGCGGCGCGTCGATCTTAGGCAGGCGGTTGCGCCCACATTGCTCACACGCGCTGGCCGCCACCGCTTGCCAGTGGGCAAGTTTTTTGTCGGCGCGCTCGCCGCTCAGGCGCACCACGCTGCGCTCGGTCATCACCGGGGTGATGCGGGTCACGCCCAGCTCGGTGGCTTTTTCAACCAACCAGTCCATGCGCTCGTTGGCGGGCATGCCCACCACCAGGTGGACACGGCGCGTGGCTTCGCACTCGGTGGCGTGGTGCTCACCGACACGCACACGCACATCACTGCGGCCCATGTGTTCCACCTCGGCGGCGTATTCACCCCCCTCCCCATTGAAGAGGCTCAGCGCATGTCCTGGCTGCATGCGCAGTACTTGCACATGGCGAGCCGCAGTCGCGGGTAAATCGAGGGTGATGCCGCTGGCCAGCGGCATGGGGCAATGAAAGCGCGCCATACTCACGCGACCCCGCCAGAGCGGGGCGTGAGCTTGGGATAGGCCAGGCTGAGCGCAGGCTCAGTGCCTTCGACCTTGTCGATCAAACGCAGCAGCGGCGTGAGCTCGCTGTAGCGGCTGGCGGTGGATCGGATGTAGCCAATGAAGCGCGGCGCATCGGCCAGGTATTTGGGTTTGCCATCGCGCAAGGTCAGGCGGGCAAAGATGCCTGCCACCTTGAGGTGACGCTGCAAGCCCATCCACTCCACCGCACGCCAGAACTCGCCGAAGTCTTGTGACCAGCCATCATGGTCGAGCAAGCCCAGCTTGCGCGCGCGCTCCCAATAGCGGATGGTGACGTCGAGCACAAAGTCTTCGTCCCAGCTCAAAAACGCATCGCGCATGAGGCTGGCGATGTCGTAACTCACCGGGCCGTAGACCGCGTCTTGAAAGTCCAGCACGCCCAGCCGTGGCTCGCTGGGGTCGTGCGGCATCATGAGGTTGCGCGGCATGAAGTCGCGGTGCACATACACACAAGGTGCCGCCAAGTTGCGCTGAACAATGGTTTGAAAGGTGCGCGCCAGCATGTCACGTTGCGGGGTGTCGAGCTGCACGCCACGGTGCTGGGTCAAATACCAATCAGGAAACAGCGACAACTCGCGTGCCAGCAAGGCCTCGTCGTACGCCGGCAAAACGCCTGGTCGGCTGGCTTGCTGCCACGCCAACAAGGCATCGATGGCGCGCAGGTACAGCCCATGGTTGGCTTGTGGCTGGCTGGGGTCGATGACCTCCATCATGGTTTGTGCGCCCAAGTCGTCGAGCAGCATGAAGCCTTGCGACTCGTCCCAGGCCAGGATGCGCGGCACCAAGAGCTGCGCGTCTTGCATCAAGCGCGCCACGTGCACAAAGGGCTGGCAGTTTTCTTTGTCGGGCGGCGCATCCATGACGATGCACGACCCTGCGGCGGTGTTGACACGGAAATAACGCCGAAAGCTGGCGTCGGCCGATGCCGCACGCAAGGTCGCGGGCTGCACGCCATGGGTGTGCGCTTGGGCAGTGAGCCATTGGGTGAAAGCGCCGAGGCGCTCTGGCGGCGACCATTCAATGGCCACAGGAGATGTCAGGCCCGAAGGCGCGGGGGTAGGGGGTGTGCTCATGGATAATCCAAATTCTACAAACCAGCTTTGCACACACGTTCTAGCGGACATGTGCCCAAGGCTTCGCTCATTGAAAGCTTGTCTCGCGTTCATGTCTTTGCCTGTGCATCCCTTTGTGTCTCGTTTGCCTTTTGGGTGGGTGCTGGGCTTGCTGGGTGGGGTGATGGGGTTGAACGCCAATGCGCAACAGCTGAGTGCCCCCCCTTTGATCTTGCGCCCAAGCAGCACGTTGCAAGAAGTCATTCCAGAGGAGGTGCGCAAGCAGTCACCGACCTTCATCCAGAGCGACCATTTGAGTGGCCAGACGGATGTGAAAACCGAGCTCGAAGGCAACGTGATGATTCGTCGCGGCAACATCTTGCTCAAGGCCGACAAGGTGGACTACGACCCGGTACAAGACTTGGCCCAGGCGCGTGGCAACGTGACCATCAACCGCTCTGGCAATGTCTACCAAGGACCCGCCTTGGACATCCGTCTGGATGCGTTTGAAGGTTTTTTCTCCCAACCGAGTTACCAACTCCTCAAAAACAACGCCTATGGCAAAGCTGATCGGATTGATTTCATCGACAGTGCGCACACGGTCATGCACAAAGCCGACCTCACCACGTGCAAACGCAAACCTGGGCCCAACTGGTTGCCCGATTGGTTTTTCAAGGCCGACACCATCACGCTGGACACAGACCGCAACATTGGCTTGGCCGAAGGTGCCGCATTGATCTTCAAAGATGTCCCCATCTTGCCCATTCCCAATGTCGACTTTCCCCTGACCGAGGAGCGCAAGTCTGGCTTTTTGCCCCCCACGCTCGGGGTCGACAACATCGGCGGCTTGGAATACACCCAGCCTTACTACCTCAATCTGGCGCCCAACCGAGACATGACCTTTTTCCCGACCTACTGGAGCCGCCGAGGCTTGCGCTTAGGCAGTGAGTTTCGCTACTTGGAGAGCCTGTCCCCAGACAGGCCTTTTGGTGGCGAAGCGCGCTTGGACTACATGGAGAAAGACCTGTTGCGTGGTGAGCCTCGCTGGGGCGTGCAGTACAAGCACACGGGCTTGATCAATCCGTCTTACGCCGGCGGCACGCTGGGCTTGAACTTGAATGTCAATCGGGTGAGTGATGACAACTACTGGAAAGATTTTTCCTTGGTCAACAACAACGGCGTACAACGCTTGTTGGCCAATGACGCCGCCCTGAGCTGGACCGATGGTGTGTTCAGCACCAGCCTGCGCGCCCAAACATGGCAAACCTTGCAAGACTTGGCCGACACCAGCAACCGCATCACGCCACCGTTTGACCGCGTGCCCCAGTTCATTGCGCGCATGCAACGCAGCAATGTCAGTGGGTTTGACTTCAGCATTCAAAGCGACTTGACCCGTTTTGAGTCGGCGCGTGATTACGAATGCGCCAACAGTGGCCTCTACAACTGCGCGCCGAACGCGAACCGAAGTGTGGCCGCATTGCAACTCAGCCGCCCTTTCACCAACGCTTTCGGCTATCTCACACCCAAGATGCAACTGCACGGGCGCAGTTACCAATTTGACGGGGGCCTTCCCAGCAACAGCTTCTACCAAGGCCACCAAGGTCAGACCAGTGCCAGCGTGACGGTGCCAACTTTCAGCTTGGATACCGGCGTGACCTTTGAACGCGCGCACCGGTTGTTTGACCGGGCTTGGTTGCAAACCTTGGAGCCGCGCGCTTTTTACGTGTACACGCCGTACCGTGACCAAAACTTTCTTCCAAACTACGACTCCGGTGGCAACACCTTCAACTTTGCCAGCGTGTTCACCGAGAACGCGTTTGGCGGGAATGACCGAATCTCCGACAGCAAATTACTCACATTGGGCGCCATTTCTCGGTTGCTTGACCCTCAAACAGGCGCAGAAGGCGCACGGTTTGGATTGGCCCAGCGTCTGCGCATGCAAGACCAACGCGTGATCATTCCGGGTGACACCACCGCCAGAGCCGGTATCAGCGATATTTTGGCGGGCGCAAGCCTGAACCTGAGCCGCACGTGGGCATTGGACTCAACCATTCAGTACAACCCCAAAACAGAGAACTACAGCCGTCGCATGCTGGGGGGGCGTTACAACCCGGGTTCTTATCGGGTGATCAATGCGGCCTACCGCAGTCAAAACAACGACGATGGCTCCGCCGTTTCCCGGCAGCTCGATATCGGTTGGCAATGGCCTTTGCATGATCTGTGGGGCGGCCAAGACGAGTCCCTTGGCGAAGGGCGTGGCTTGGGGGAAGGCCGCTGGTACAGCGTGGCGCGCATGAACTACAGCCCCTTGGACCACAAAGTCGTCGAGTCAGTCATTGGCTTGGAATACGATGCCGGCTGTTGGCTCAGTCGCGTGGTGGCTGAACGCTTGCAAGTGACGGATGGTTTGTCGCGTCAACGTTTGCTGTTCCAATTGGAGTTTGTTGGTTTCTCTCGGGTCGGCACCAATGCCTTGGGTTCATTGCGCAGCAACGTGCCGCGCTACCAACCCTTGCGCCAAAATTCGATGACCCCAAGCCGTTTTGGCAATTACGATTGATGGTGAACATGCACTTTTCTACCCTTCGCGCAGCACGGCGCTTGTCTCTGATCTTGCTGGCGTGGTGTGTCTTTAGCCTGAGCGCGACGGCACAAACGCCACGCGCCGGCGCGCCTACCAACAGAGACTTCATCGTGGCGGTGGTCGATGCTTTGCCCATCACCAACCACGAGGTACGTCTGCGCGCCGCACAGATGCGTGCGCAAATGGCGCAACAAGGACGCGTCGATCCCAATCACACCTCCCTCATGCGTGAAGCCTTGGAGCGCTTGATCGATGAAAAGGCTTTGCTGCAGTTTGCCAAAGAGTCTGGCTTCGACACCGAGGGAAATGAGGCCAGCCGCAACAGCGTCTCGCCTACAACCGCTGCCGCCATTGATAAGCAAGAACAACGCGAGCAGTCACTCTTGCAGCGTCTGACTGAGCGAAATGTGCCCGGGCGAATCAAGGTCAGTGAGGCGGAAATCGAACAAGGTATCCGTGAGCGTCTTGCGTCCCCCACCCAGATAGCAGACGTTGAGTTGGCGCATATTCTGATTGCTGTGCCCGAAAACGCCAGTTCAACCCAAGTTGCCGCTTTGCAAAACAAAGCCAATTCCGTCTTGGATCGCTTGCGCGCTGGGGCAAATTTTGCGGAAGTTGCCAAAGAGGTGTCCGACAGCGCAGAACGCGACAAGGGTGGCTTGATGGGCGTGCGACCTTTCGACCGCTACCCCACCTTGTTTGTCGAAGCCACCCAAGCACTGCGTGTGGGTGACTTGAGTGCCGTGTTGCCGTCCGGTGCTGGGTTTCACATCCTTAAATTGGTGAGCAAGCGCAACAGCGGGTCTGTGACTGTCACCGAAACACGGGTCCGCCACATTTTGTTGCGCCCGAGCAGTCAGCTCAGCCAAGCGGCGGCCAGGGCTCAGTTGGCCGAATATCGGCGACAAATTGAAACCGGCAAAGCCGACTTTGCCAAACTCGCCATAGATCACTCACAAGATGCCAGCGCCAGCAGTGGGGGCGATTTGGGTTGGGTCGGGCCTGGCATGTTTGTGGCCGAGTTTGAACAGGTCATGCGCCAGCTCGCCATCGGGCAGCTGTCTGACCCCACCGTGTCACGGTTTGGCGTTCACCTGATTCAAATCCTCGCGCGTCGCGATGCGGCTTTGAGCGAGCGCGAAATTCGTGACATCGTTCGCAACAACTTGCGCGATAAAAAATTCGATGAAACCTACCAGCTGTGGGTCCAAGAGGTGCGCGGACGTGCTTATGTGGAATACCGCGATCCACCTCAATAAGCTGGGCCTGTTTTGAAACACATTGCCCGCAAGCGCTTTGGTCAACACTTTTTGACCGACGGCGCCATCATCGATGGCATCGTTGACGCCATCCACCCCCTGGCAGGCGAGCCCATGGTCGAGATCGGCCCGGGCCTGGCAGCGCTCACACAGCCCTTGGTTGAGCGCTTAGGCCACCTGCACGTGGTTGAACTGGACCGCGATTTGGCCGTTCGACTGCGCACCCATGGTCAATTGAACGTGATCGAGTCAGATGTGTTGCGGGTCGATTTCACCGCCTTGGCACACAGTCTGAACGTGCCGCGGCTGCGTGTGGTGGGCAATTTGCCCTACAACATCTCGTCGCCCATCTTGTTTCATTTGCTCAACCATGTGGCGGTCATCCACGATCAACACTTCATGCTGCAAAAGGAAGTAGTTGACCGCATGGTGGCCAAACCCAGCACCAGCGACTATGGCCGCCTGAGTGTGATGCTCCAGTGGCGCTACGCCATGGAGAACGTGTTGCATGTGCCGCCCGAGGCGTTTGATCCGCCGCCACGGGTAGACAGCGCCGTGGTGCGCATGGTGCCCTTGGCAGCGCCGCCTGTGCTGAATTTGCCCTTGCTAGAGAGCATGGTGCAAGTGGCCTTCAGCCAGCGGCGAAAACTGCTGCGCCACACCTTGGGTCGGTGGTTAGAAGCGCGTGGCTTTGGCGGAGAATTCGACGTTCAACGGCGTGCCGAGGAAGTGCCTGTTGACCAGTACGTGGCCTTGGTTCAAAGCCTTTGACGATGGATTGGGCAGAAAAAAGCCCGTCTGAATAGACGGGCTTGGCGCGAGGGTCAGGGTGCGGCTCAGGCCGCCGTCAACCAGTAGCCTGCGTTGAACGGGCTGCTCATGCGAAGGGCCATGGGCGAAACGTCCACCAATTTGTCGGTGGGCATTTTTTCGCCCTCTTCCAAACCTTCAAGGCCGAGCACTTCGTCACCCAACCCAGTTTTCTCAACGGATGGCGCACGCGCCACAGAGAAAGAGTAGAAGCAACGGAACGGCACTTTGCGATCGGCCCAGTAGTCTGAGGCGTCACGAAAGATATCGAGGAGCTGTTCACGTGCCTCTTTGTCAAACTTGGCATGGGCGGGAATGTGCTCAAGGACCAAGATGAAACCAGGCTGAGGGCCTGATTTGTGCAAAGGATCGGTCATGCCGTCGTACAAGGAGTCAAAGTTTTTACTGGCCTGCGCGGGGAATGTAAATTCTTTGGCAATCAGATCCAGCACATCTTGTTTGCTTTGGGTTTGCGCCAGATTGGCATACAAAAAGTGATGGCCCAGTGCTTGGGCTGCATCTTGCAAGTCTTGCACGCGAAATGCGCGAATCGACTGAACAATATTGGTTTTCACGGTTCTTAGTGGCATATCCATCGCCGTTTATTTCCTGGGGAGAGTTGTTGGTATAAGTCCGGGTAAACCCCGAAAATTTGATGTGCAAGTGTCGCCGAAAGCCCACAAAAAAGCAAGCGCCCTCCCAAAGAGGGCGGGCGCTCAAGGCTTTGTACGAAAAAGGTTTGTCCGATTGGCGCGCACGCGCCTCTCAACGGGTCGCGCTGGCGTCTGCCACGGTCAAGGCCGTCATGTTGACAATGCGGCGCACCGTGGTGCTCGCCGTCAAGATGTGGACGGGTTTGGCGGCGCCCAAGAGCACTGGGCCAATCGCAATATTGCCACCCGCCGCTGTTTTGAGCAGGTTGTAGGCAATATTGGCCGAGTCTAAATTGGGCAATACCAGCAAATTGGCATTGCCAATGAGTGTGGAGGTGGGCATTTGGGCGGCTCGAGAAGCACCATCCAAGGCCACATCCCCATGCATTTCACCGTCTATTTCTAGCCAAGGCGCTTTCTTTTGAACCAGGGCCAAGGTGTCACGCATTTTGATGGCCGTAGGTTGGTTGCTGCTGCCAAAGTTAGAGTGCGACAGCAGCGCTGCCTTGGGATGGATGCCAAAGCGACGCATTTCTTCTGCGGCCATGATAGTGATTTCCGCCAATTGCTCGGCCGTTGGGTCGTAATTGATGTGGGTATCCACCAAAAAGACTTGGCGATCCGGCAGTATCAAGCCGTTCATGCAGGCATAGGTGCTCACACCGGGGCGATTGCCAATCACTTGGTCAACGTAGTTCAGATGGGTGTGCGGCGTGCTCCACGTCCCGCAAATCAGGCCATCGACTTCGCCCTTGTGCAACATCATGGTGCCGATCAACGACAAGCGGCGACGCATGTCGATCTTGGCCAATTGCTCGGTCACGCCTTTGCGCGCAGTCATTTTGTAATAGGTCTGCCAAAAGTCGCGGTAGCGGTGGTCTTGTTCAACGTTGACCACCTGATAGTCGACGCCTTCTTTCAGACGCAAACCAAAAGTCTCGATGCGTTTGGCGATCACCGCAGGACGGCCGATCAGCGTGGGTTGGGCCAAACTTTCGTCGACCACGATTTGGACCGCACGCAAGATACGCTCTTCTTCGCCTTCGGCGTAGCACACGCGTTTTTTGCTGGCCAGCTTGGCGGCGGCATAAATCGGCTTCATGGCCGAGCCAGAGGCATAGACAAAGCTCTGGAGCTTTTCCACATAAGCCGCCATGTCTTGAATCGGTCGGCGCGCCACGCCGCTGTCGGCAGCGGCCTTGGCCACGGCTGGCGCAATTTTGATCATCAAACGCGGGTCAAACGGCTTGGGGATCAGGTACTCCGGGCCAAACGCCAAGCTCTCGCCGGCATAGGCCGCAGCCACCACTTCGCTTTGCTCGGCTTGTGCCAAATCGGCAATGGCATACACCGCCGCGATTTCCATCTCGTCATTGATGGTGGACGCCCCCGCGTCCAAGGCACCGCGGAAAATGTAGGGGAAGCACAGCACGTTGTTGACTTGGTTGTGATAGTCGGTGCGTCCGGTGGCGATGATGGCATCGCTGCGCACAGCTTGCACCTCTTCGGGCAAGATTTCAGGCGTGGGGTTGGCCAACGCCAATATCAGTGGCGTTGCCGCCATTTTCTTGACCATGTCCGGCTTGAGCACGCCGCCCGCCGACAAGCCCAAAAAGATGTCTGCCCCTTCGATCACATCCCCCAAGGTGCGCGCCGATGTTTTTTGTGCAAATTGGATCTTGTCTTCGTCCATCAACTCGGTGCGGCCCTCAAACACCACACCCGCCAAATCGGTGACAAAGATATTGCTGCGTGGCACACCCAGTTTGAGCAACAAGCCCAAACAAGCCAGTGCTGCAGCGCCAGCGCCTGAGGTGACGATCTTGACGTTTTTGATGTCTTTGCGAGCGACTTTGATGCCATTCAAAATTGCCGCGCCCACCACGATGGCGGTGCCATGCTGGTCATCGTGAAACACCGGGATCTTCATGCGTTCGCGCAATTTCCGCTCGACATAAAAACAGTCGGGTGCCTTGATGTCTTCGAGGTTGATGCCACCAAACGTGGGCTCGAGCGCCGCAATGATGTCCACCAACTTATCGAGGTTCTTCTCTTGTATTTCCAGATCAAACACATCGATGCCGGCGAATTTTTTGAACAAAACGCCTTTGCCCTCCATCACAGGCTTGGAAGCCAGTGGGCCGATGTCACCCAAACCCAACACGGCTGTGCCGTTGGAGATGACGGCCACCAAGTTGCCGCGGCTGGTGTATTTGTAGGCGGCATCGGGGTCTTTGACGATCTCTTCGCACGGTGCGGCTACACCGGGCGAATAAGCCAGTGCCAAATCGTGCTGGTTGACGAGTTGCTTGGTTGCCGCAATCGCAATTTTTCCGGGGGTGGGGAACTCGTGGTACTCGAGCGCGGCGCGACGCAACTCTTCACGGGCTTGATTGGAATTCACGGCCATTGTTTATCTCCTGAAAATGCAATGGGCTGTCGCTTGGAACGCCAAGCAACAGCCCATCAAGGCGGTTTCATTGTAGGCCGGGGTCGCGCGCAGGTACGACAAAAAATTGTGTGCGGCAGGGGTGGCTCTGTTTTTACTTTTGTGCAAAGCCCATTCAACACCCGATGCCGTCGACAGCCGTCTTGGCAGCGAGCTCTGCGGTCTGTACTTTGAACGCATCGATGTGTTCGCGCGTGTCGAACACGCGGTGTGGGCGGGATGCGCCCAAGAAATCAAGCACGCATCAAGGCTTCAATTTCAGACGCCATCACCGGCACGCCACGGGTGATCAACTCGCACCCACCAGAGGTGACGATGGCGTCGTCCTCAATGCGAATGCCAATGTTCCAAAAGGCTTCGGGCACGTCATCGGCAGGCCGCACATACAGGCCGGGCTCGATGGTGAGCACCATGCCCTCACGCAAGAGACGACTGGGGCGGTTGACGATGATTTCGCCAGAGAGGGGGTCTTTGCGCTCACTCGTTTGTCCCAGCTCGGACGGCTCGACATAGCTGCCGCAGTCATGCACATCCATCCCCAACCAGTGGCTGGTTCGGTGCATGTAGAAAGGAAAGTACGCCCGCTTCTCCACCACGTCTTGCGCATTGCCGTGCTGGCTTGGGTTCAACAAACCCAGGTCCAACAAGCCTTGCGCCAGCACCTTGACGGTGGCCTCGTGGGGATCGGTAAAGCGTGCACCTGCGCGGGTGGCTGCCACTGCCGCGTCTTGACTGGCCAGCACCAAGTTGTAGAGGTCGCGCTGCGGACCTGTGAATTGGCCGTTGGCAGGAAAGGTTCGGGTGATGTCGCTGGCATAACCATCCAACTCACAGCCTGCATCGATCAACACCAATTCGCCCGAACGCACAGGCGCCACATCGGCGCGGTAGTGCAGCACACAGGCATTGGCACCGGCGGCCACGATGGAAGTGTAGGCAGGAAACTGCGAGCCGTGCAGGCGGAATTCGTGCAACAACGCCGCATCCAAGTGGTACTCGCGCACGTCTTGGCCTGCACGCAACATATGGGCGCAGGTTTGCATGGCACGAACGTGTGCGCCTGCGCTGATGGCGCTGGCGCGACGCATGATGTCTTGCTCATGTGCGTCTTTGATCAGGCGCATCTCGTCCAGGGGCCCACATACGTCGCGCTGTTGCGCCGGGCACTGCGCGCCAAAGCGCACGCGCGCGCGCACGGCGTTGAGCCACCCGTCGACACGGGTTTCAAGGCCCTTGTGGGTGGCAAACGGGTACCAGACCGTCTCTTGGTTTTCCAACAGCTTGGGCAATTGGTGGTCAAGTTCGGTGACGGCATAAGCAGCGTTGACGCCCAAGGCGTCAACCGCCGCGTCGGGGCCCAAGCGGTAGCCGTCCCAAATTTCACGCTCCAAATCTTTGGGTTGGCAAAACAGGGTGCTGCGGCCTTGGGCGTCGATGACCAAACAGGCGTTGGGTTCGGTGAAGCCTGTCAGGTAATAAAAGTAGCTGTCGTGGCGATAGGGAAAGTCGCTGTCACGGTTGCGCGCACGCTCAGGCGCTGTGGGGATGATGGCCAGCCCTGCGTGGCCCAGTTGGGCAGCCAACTGAGCGCGTCGACTTGCGTAAAGGGAAAGAGTGCTTGAAGTCATGAGGTATCGCGCGTCAGGAATTAGGGGGTGAGTGCCGACAGGGCGTACTCACGAGAAACAGATCCACACAAAAGTTGGCGGGCTCATCGGTTCAACTCTGTCAAACGCTGTGGCGTGCCCACGTCAGTCCAGGGCCCCAAGTAGAGCTCGGCGCTGACGGCATCATTCTCCATGGCGGCTCGCAACATAGGCGCCAAGGGGGCTTTCACACCCAAGAGATTGCCGCTGGGTATGTCGCACCATGGCGATGTGAAAAAAGCGCGCTTATAAAGGGCGATCGTGCTGAAAGTCCAGCGGGGCAGGTCTTCCGGTGTTGTTTGACACTCGACAAAGGCGTCTGGCGTTGCCCCGCGCTTGGGCAAGTTCAAGGCCAAGCCTTGAGAAGACAAACCAAAGTCGCCCTGTGGGTTGTGTGCGGGGTTGGGCACGAGCCAAATGTGTGCCAAGTGAGGGCTGGCTTTGAAGCGCGCCTGTGCTTGCGCAGAAAACTCAAACTCTGGGGCGAACACATCGCCCGCCGCCACCCAAAACACTGCGTCGAGGTGTGGCAGTGCGCGAACAATGCCCCCAGCGGTTTCAAGGGCCTCCCCAAAGTCTGCGCCCTCTTGCGAATAGTGCAAGTGCAAGGCGGCTTGACCCGCCGAGTTAAACACGCCGCCAAAGTGCTGGGGGATTTGCTCGCCCAACCAGGCCGTGTTGATGATCAGCTGTTGCACCCCCCCGCGCTGCAAGCCCTCCATGGCCCACTGCATCAGGGGTTTGCCACGGACCGTCAACAGGGGTTTCGGGGTGGCATCGGTCAGCGGGCGCATGCGCTCGCCTCGGCCTGCGGCCAACAGCAAGGCGGTGGCCGCAGGGGGAGAGGGGCGGGCGTTGCGGGTCATGACGCGATGAGTGTAGCCAGCGGCTTGGATGGTCCGCACACAGGCGACAAGACCGGTTCAGCCCCGTGTAGGGTGGCTCGTTAAAATCTGGGTTTTCCCTCATCACCCCGGAGTCGCCTGACATGGCAAACACCCAACAAATGGCCAGTGCAATTCGTGCCCTGGCAATGGACGCTGTCCAGCAAGCCAACTCAGGACACCCCGGCGCGCCCATGGGCATGGCCGATATGGCCGTGGCCTTGTGGGGCGACCACCTCCATCACAACCCGAAGAACCCACACTGGCTGAACCGCGACCGCTTTGTGCTGTCCAACGGCCACGGCTCGATGCTGATTTACGCCTTGTTGCACCTCACCGGTTATGACTTGCCAATGAGCGAGCTCAAAAACTTCCGCACGCTGCACAGCAAAACCGCAGGTCACCCCGAAGTCGGCGTGACGCCCGGCGTTGAGACCACCACGGGCCCATTGGGCCAAGGCATCACCAACGCCGTGGGCATGGCCTTGGCGGAGAAGCTGCTGGCCAGCGAGTTCAACCGGGAGGGCCACAACGTGGTCGACCACCACACCTACGCCTTCATGGGCGACGGTTGTTTGATGGAAGGCATCAGCCACGAAGCCTGCTCATTGGCAGGTGCGTGGAAGCTGAACAAGTTGATCGCGCTCTACGACGACAACGGCATCTCGATCGATGGCCAAGTGACCCCCTGGTTTGCCGACAACACCCCTGAGCGCTTCAAGGCCTATGGCTGGCAGGTGATTGGGCCCATCAACGGGCACGATGCTGCTGCAGTCAGCAGGGCCATTGCCACCGCCAAACTGAGTGCCGACAAGCCAACCTTGATCGTCTGCAAAACCAGCATCGGCAAAGGCAGCCCGAACCGCGCCGACACCGCCAAGGCCCACGGCGAACCCTTGGGCGCCGAAGAAATTGCCTTGACCCGTGCCGCCATTGGCTGGAACCATGCACCGTTTGAAGTGCCCAAAGAGGTCTACGCAGACTGGAATGCCGCCGCCAAAGGCAAAACCTTGGAAGCCGAATGGAAAGCCACCTTCGCAGCCTACAAAGCAGCTTACCCCGCCTTGGCCAAAGAACTGTTGCGCCGCATGGCGGGCGAACTGCCGAAAAACTTTGCCCAAACCGTGGTCGACACGGTGATTGGTGCGCACACCAAAGCTGAAACCGTGGCCAGCCGCAAGGCCAGCCAGTTGGCGCTGGAAGCATTCACCGCCGCTTTGCCCGAAATGCTGGGCGGCAGCGCCGACCTGACCGGCTCGAACCTGACCAACACCAAGAGTACGCCCAACCTGCGCGTGGACTTGGCCGGCCATGTGGTGAAAAACGAGGCCGGTGTGGGCGGACGTCACATCAACTATGGCGTGCGTGAGTTCGGCATGGCCGCCATCATGAATGGCGTGGCGCTGCATGGGGGCTTCATTCCCTACGGTGGCACGTTCTTGACCTTCAGCGACTATTCACGCAACGCCATTCGCATGGCCGCGCTGATGAAGCAACGCGTGGTGCATGTGTTCACCCACGACTCGATTGGTTTGGGCGAAGATGGCCCCACGCACCAGTCGATCGAACATGCCGCCTCGCTGCGCTTGATTCCTAACCTGGACGTGTGGCGTCCGGCCGATACGGCAGAAACCGCCGTGGCTTGGGCCGTGGCACTGCAAAACCAACACAAGCCCACGGCTTTGTTGTTGAGCCGCCAAAATTTGCCGTACTTGCCCAAAGGCGAGGCGCTGATCAGCAAAGTTGCTGGCGACATTTCCGGCTTGGACGCGATCAACAAAGGGGCCTACGTGTTGGCAGAGCCCAGTGAAGTGGGCCTGAAGAAAAAGGCCCAAGCCGTGATTTTGGCCACGGGCTCTGAAGTTCATTTGGCGCTCAAAGCGCAAGCTTTGCTGGCCGCGAAAAAGATCGCTGTGCGTGTGGTGTCTGTGCCCAGCACCACCACCTTTGACCGTCAAAGTGTGGCGTACAAATCAGCGGTCTTGCCTGCTGGCATCCCACGCATTGCCGTGGAGATGGGCTCGACCGACGGCTGGTGGAAATATGGGGTGTCTGCGGTGGTGGGCATCGACACGTACGGTGAGTCGGCGCCTGCGCCTGTGCTATTCAAGCACTTTGGCTTCACCCCCGAGAACGTGGCCGAAACGGTACAAGCCGTGCTGGCCAAGTAACTGTTTCGCAGATTTATTTTTAACTTTAGAAGGGTAATTCCATGGCTATCAAGATCGGTATCAACGGCTTCGGTCGTATCGGACGTATGGTGTTTCGCGCTGCGGTGCAAAACTTCAACGACATCGAAGTG
>CANFJA010000030.1 GCA_947447235.1 Comamonadaceae bacterium | reverse complement strand
GGCATGACCTCGTTGGCAAACAGCTCCATCGAGCGTTTGCCCAAGGCGGGGTCCATCCAGTCGTGGCAGGCGTACAAGAGGTTGCCAAAGTCACCCACGTGCTCGCGGAAGGCCAAGATTTGATCCACCACCGAATTCACCGTGCCGGCCAACACCAAACGTTGGGTGACGTAGTCGGGGGTGACCAAGGCGTCGTCCATGTTGGGGTCGGTCTTGAACAAATTGCTGCGTCCGCCGTTGAGCATCTTGCGCACCAACTGCTTGAAGTAGAAGTGATAGGGGCCACCCTCTTCCAAGCCGTAACGCTTGGCAGTGGCCTCGTCGTCGGCCACAAAAATGCTCTTGGCCACGCGCCACTCGCTCGGGCTGGCGACAGCACCCACGGCTTCGCGGCCTTCCACATATTTGGGCCAATGGGTCTTGACCCACTCAGGCATCAGGAAGTTGGCGGAGATGGGTTGCCAGCCGCGCTTGGCCATCTCGGTCACCCCTTTGGAGAACGGAGCCACCGCCGTGCCCACGATCAGCGGATGCGGGCGTTGGTAAGGCTTCATGATGAAGCCCTGGCCAATTTCAGGCAGCATGGTTTTGCCGACCGAGACTTTCCAGAATTCGCCTTCGATGTCGTAAGGCGGATCGGACTCCCAAATTTTCAACACCGTGTTGATGCTCTCAACAAACATGGCGTTGCGGTCTTTGCCAAAGTTGCCAAACACCTCGGCGTCTGACATCAAGCCCCCAGGGCTGATGCCCATGATGAAGCGGCCCTTGAGCATGTGGTCCATCATGGCGGCCTGCGCGGCAATGGCTGCAGGATGGGCGTTGGGCATGTTGATGGTGCCCGTGCCCAACATGATGTTTTTGGTTTCGGAAATCAGGCTGGCCAAAAAGATCATGCTCGACGTGACCGTCTCTGCGGCATCGGTGACATGCTCGCCCACATAAGCCTCGCTGTAACCACAACGGTCAGCCAACAAAATGGCTTCGCGGTCTTCGGCCAAGGTCTCGCCAATGTTTCGTCCAGGGGGATGCAGGGGCATCATGAACATGCTGTGTTTCAACTTCTTCTCCTTCAATATGTCAAACCGCCCGATCAAGCAGCGCTGTGCTCAGCGCCCTGGACGTAACTGCCTTGGCAAAACATCAACGTTGGCTTGCGCTCGTAGCGATACTTTTCAACCTGCCCCAAAAACAAAATGTGGTCGCCCACCACCAGTCGCTGGATGGTTTTGCACTCGAGTGTGGCCACGCAACCGGTGAGCACGGGCAGGCCGCCGAGTCCTTCAGTGAAACTCACGCCTTCAAATTTGTCGGGCGCAGAGCTTGAGAAGCGCTTTGACAAGTCCACTTGATCGAGGGACAAGATGTTGATCACAAAGCGTTCGCTGTGGTCAAACACCTCCAAGCTTGGGGAGGTGGTGCCCAAGCTCCACAACACGATGGGTGGATCCAGCGACACTGAACTGAAAGAGTTGGCGGTCACCCCCACACGGCGAGCGCCTGCATGGCCAGAGGTCACCACCGTGACCCCTGTTGCGAAACTTCCGAAGGCGTTGCGCAAATCGCGCGGATCAAAGACAGATGACTTGGTGTTCATATGATCACTTTAAGGTGATCAGGTGATCAATAGCACTAGGGCTTTCCCCTAGCGAGGCGCTTTATTTCGAACTTTCTTGCTTGCGGTCAAACCTAAGATCTGCGGCACGACGGTATAAGCACCCGCCATGAAGTGCGCGATGGTGATGCGAATCATGTCGTCGATGTCGTCTTCCACCGGGACATTGAAAATCCAGCGTCTTTGACCAAAGTAAAAGATGCGTGCGTTGATGCTCCAAACCAGCTCAATCTCAGCGGTTTTCAACGGCAATGCGCTGGCATCTGGCAAGCCGAGTTCGTGGCGCAGTTCCAGCGCGACGGGTTCGAGAATGCGCGTGCGCAACACATCCAGATATTTCTTGTTGATGCTCTCGCCGCGCAAGCCAGAGAACATGAAGATGCGCACCCAATCGCGGGTGAGTGCGGCCTTGGAGTATTCGATGTAGAGGCTGGTGAGGCGATCTTGCAAAGGAATGCTGCGGTCTTGGATGACGGATTCCCAAAACGGGTTCCAACGCCCCAGGTACACCTCGTCATAGACGCGGTCGATCAGTGCGTCTTTGTTGGGGAAATATTTGTAAATCAAGGATTGGGTCACCCCCAAACGACGCGCCAATTCACGCGTGTCGCCGCTGAAGCCCACTTCGGCAAAGAACTCGACCGCGCCCCGTGCAATCTGCTGCTCTCGCTCTTGGCTGCTGAGGCGTTTTTTTTCAGGCGGCTGGGTCTTGGAGGGCATGCGCACAAGACCTCAATCGGGAGAAGTCACAGCTTCGATCTTCTTGGTCAGCACAGACGTCATGATGGCTTCGAGTGCCGCCACGTTGGCCAGCATCTCACGGTGCGTCACGGGGTAAGGCTTCTCTTGGCGAATGGCCGCCGAGAAGGCCTCCAAGTTGGCGCGCACCGTGGGATGGGGTGCCGCAAAGCTGGTGACGGGCTCTTGGCCTTGCATGACGCGTTTGATGTCCCACCCGGTGGGGTTTTCTGGATGGGTGCGGTCACGAATTTCAAACCAGCCCTTGGAGCCATAGACGGTGAAGCGGCCCTCAAACGGTGTGGCCAAGATGGCGCTGATCAAGGCATTGGCACCGCCCGGAAAGGCCAGCATCAGTCCCAGCGTGTCGCCGTTCTCAAAGTCAGAACCCCGTGTGGCCAGCCGCGCCCACACGGCCTCGCTGGGGCCCAGAATGGCAATCGCCAAATCCACCAGGTGAATGCCTGTGGCGGTCAGTGGCCCCACGGGTGCATGTTTGTTCGAGAGGCGCCAATTGTCTTTGGGCAGGGCAAAGAATTTGTCTTGGCTGAAGTTGGCTTCGATTTGCAAAATGGTGCCAAAGGTGCCCGCCTCGATCTCACGGCGCAGTTCAATCACCGACGGTTCAAAGCGGCGCTCATGGCCAATGCCCAAGACCCTTTGATGCTGGGTACAACTGTCGATGGCGCGTTGCGCGTCTTTCACGGTGAGGCACAGGGGCTTTTCACAAAACACGTGTTTGCCGGCCTCGGCCGCTGCCACAATTTGATCGGCATGTTGCTGGTGCGGCGTGCACAAGATGACCGCTTCCATCTCTGCGGTTTGCAAAAATTCATCGAAACTGGCCAGCACGTGAACCCCCTCCAACACAGGGTCTGTGGCCATCTGTTGGCGCAACTCGGCGCTCACTTCAACCACCGCCACCAAGGACATGCGGTTGGAGCTGTGAATTTGTTTGGCAATCGTCTTGCCCCACCAACCGTAGCCCACAAGGCCAATGCGAACAGGTGTGTGTGTCGATGAATGGTTTGCGCTTGTCACGGGGGTGTCTCCTGGTTCGGGTTCTTGTTTTAGACTGTGCGCGAATTTACACCAATTAGGAGATCAAATGACCACCAACACAGAAACCAGCACACCGCAACGGGTTAAAACCGGCGCCAAAGCCGCTGCCAAAGCAAGTCCAGCCAAGCCCTCAGGCACACGCGTTGGCTTCTTAGGCTTGGGCATCATGGGCTCGGCCATGTCGGGCAATTTGTTGAAGGCGGGGTTTTCGGTGTGTGGCTTTGACCCGAGCGATGCAGCCCGCGCGCGCTTGAAAAAAGCCGGTGGCACGCCTTGCACCAGCATGGGCGATGTGGCGGCGCAGGTGGATGTGATCATTGCGTCCCTGCCCCACGCACAGGCCTTGATCGATGCCTCTCACGCGGTGGCGCAGAAAGGCAAAAAGGGCTTGATCGTGGTCGACACCAGCACACTCGACATCGACGACAAGGTGGCGGCACAAAAAATCTTGGCCAAACAAGGCATCACCCTGCTCGACTGTCCTTTGTCGGGCACCGGCGCACAAGCGGTGCGCAAAGACCTGTCGGTGTACTCCAGCGGCCCAGCCAAAGCCGTGCAGCAACTCGCGCCCGTGTTTGAAGGCTTTGCCAAAGCCAACTACTATTTGGGTGAGTTTGGCAACGGCATGAAGATGAAACTGATGGCCAACTTGCTGGTGGCCATCCACAACGTGTCCACTGCGGAGGTGCTGCTGTTTGGCGAGCGCTTTGGCATTGCGCCTGAGGTGGCCGTGAAGGTGTTGGCCGACGGTGCCGGTGGCTCACGCATGCTCGATGTGCGCGGGCCCATGATGGTCAACCAAAGCTGGGACCAAGCCACCATGAAGGTCTCAGTCTGGCAAAAAGACATGAAGCTCATTGGTGCCGCTTTGGCGCAAACGCACACGGCGGCCCCGCTGTTTGCCGCCACCATTCCGGTCTACAACGCGGCCATGGGTTTGGGCCACGCCGAGAACGACACCGCCGCGGTGTTCGATGTGCTCTCGCACATGTGCGTGCCCAAGAAGGCGGCCAAAGCCAAAGCAAAACCCCAAGTGAAAGCCAAGGCCAAATAAAGACCAGGCCAGCGGCTTGGCGCGCCAAACGCCAAGCCCGATGCGTCAGACTGCAGGGGTAACCGCACCCACTGCCGCAAACAAATTGCGAATCACATCGGCCTCGATGTTGCGGGTGATGAACACCAAGCGTGAATCGGTGTCGGCACTGGGCCAACGGTCCAACTCGACGGGGGTATGAAAAATATGCTGCACGCCCTGCACCACCACGGGTTTGCCGTCTACATTGACGATGCCTTTGACGCGCAACAAATCAGGTCCACGCAAGGTGCTGAGCAACTCCAGCGCGGCTGAAAAAGACGCCCACTGAAAGGGCTTCTTGAAACGCAAGGACACGGTGCGCACCGAGCGGTCATGCGTGGCAGCCGCTTGCGCCAGGTAGCGCCCGCCCTCAGGCGCGTCGCTCGACGTTGAGCCATCGAGCGCTTCGCCCAAGAAGCGCAAGGTCTGCTGGCCGGCACGCGCACTGGCCAGGCCCAAGGCCATCAAGGCCTGGGGTTCAATCTCGCCATTCACCAAGGTGTCGATGCTGGCTCTGGGGTTGAGCGTGCCAATCGCTTCGCGCAAAGCTTGCAACGTGGGCGCATCGGCCAAGTCCGACTTGGTGATGAACACCTTGTCGGCAATCGCAATTTGTTTGACGGCTTCGGTTTGGTCTTGAATTTGTCCCAGGCCCAGCACGCCATCCACCAAGGTGATCAAGCCATCGAGCCGGTACTGCGCCTCCAACAAGGTATCGCTGGCCAGGGTCTGCACCACAGGTGCAGGGTCGGCCAGGCCGGTGGTCTCGACGATGACACGGTCAAAGTCAAACACCTCGCCCACACGGCGTTGCGCAAACAAGTCGCGCAATGTCTCTTGCAGGTCGGTGCGCACCGAACAACAGATGCAGCCGTTGGCCAACAAGGTGATGTTCTCAGAAGACATGGTGACCAAGTCATGGTCAATGCCAATCTCACCCACTTCGTTGATCACCACCGCCACGCGCCGCATGTCGGGGTGCTTGAGCAACTTAGAGATCAACGTGGTTTTGCCACTGCCCAGAAAACCCGTGATGAGGGTGACAGGAATTTTTCCTGCCAGCGCGTCGCGTTGCCAAGTCACAGACAGGTCTTCAGATGTTCATCTCGAGGATGTAGAGGCCACCGGTGAAGCGGTCGACGGTGTAGACAATGCGGCGGTCGTCCACATACACATCGTTCAACTGAATCGCGCCTGCCGGTGAGAGCTTGGGCGCACCGGGCACAAAGTAGGCGATCTCTTGCACTTGGTAGGGGTTGCTGGTGTCGTACACACGCACGCCTGCGTTGAAGAAGGAACCCACGATGAGGGTGTCCGAGCGAAACGAGGTGGGACCAGGCAAGTTCTCATGCAAGTTGTGGGCGCCAAAGCGTCCACCGCGTTTGGCGAAGGCGTCGAAAGACGGCGCAGGGAACGTGCCAATGGGCACGGGGTTGGCTTCGTTGCGGGCGTCGACCACCCACACCAACTTGGGCCAGTCGGCGCCATTGTCTTGTACGCATTCGTCACTCACGATCCACAAGCCGCGATCGAACAAAGGCAATACCGTGTGGGTGAAGCCATTGAAAGGTGGCGAGTGGTTCCACTGTGAAACCACCTTGATGTCTTTCATGTCGGAGATGTCGAGCACCACCGCGCCGCCATCGATGTAGCCCACAAAGGCACGGTCAGGACGGTCGGGAAACACATTGGTGTTGTGGGTGCGAAAACCCGTGTCGAACTGTTTGGGCAAACGCGCAGGGGGCGGCGCATCGTCCCCTTCACGCGTGCCGGGGTACCACCAACGGCCCGCTTCAAAAGGCTTCGTGGGGTCGGAGACATCGACGATGCGGTAGAACTGGTCGTCCAGCGGATTGCGCGGCTGAAAGTCGGACGCACCCGAGGACATGTGAATGTATTTGCCATCCACAAACCAGACTGCGTGCACACCGCGTGAGTGTGGGCCCGAGCAGTCAAAGTGCGACAGCAAGCGCGGCGACTCAGGAATGCTGACATCAAAAATATCCACGCCGGCAGGCTTGATGCCCACCTCAGACGCTTGGTAAGCCACCACCAAGGTGTTGCCCACCACATCGAGCGAGTTCGAACGCAGCTTCATGTGCGGCAGCTCGGTTTGCACAATCAGCTTGGGCGCTGTCGGGTCGGTGACATCCACGCCTGAGAAGTTTTTAGGGGCTGATTCATGGGCCAACCACAAGATGCGGCGACCGTCTGAAGTGAGCTGCATGCCCATGCCCTCGCCCAATCCACCAAAGCCAGCAAGCTCATGGTGGGCCAACAATTTCATGTTGTGTGAGAGGGTTTGATCGGCACGTGAAGCGGGAGATGGCGCGTGAAGCATGGGTTAACACTCTCTGTATTTTTGACTCTTTGTAATATAACTTGAAGGTTGATTTGTCTGTCGACACGTAAGTGACTTACCCACCAAAAACAGAGGAAGAAAAAATGAAATCGGTGTTGCGATCAGGTTTGAAAAAACACAGTGCATGGCTTTTGGCTTTGGCGATTGGGTGCTTGGCGCCGCTGGCACAAGCGCAAAACTTTCCAGCCAAGCCTGTGAAGTTGGTGGTGACGTATCCGCCCGGAGGCAGCTCGGACTTGATGGCACGCATCATGGGACAAAAGCTCAGTGAACACTGGGGTCAGCCCGTGATCATCGAGAGCCGACCCGGTGCAGCCGGCTCGATTGGCATGGAATACGCCGCGCGCCAACCCGCCGATGGCTACACCTTTGTGGTGGGCAACTTAGGCCCAGCGGCCGTGAACCCGCTGATCAGCAAAGTGCCCTACAACATGGACAAGGACTTCATCCCTGTCTCGCTCACCGCCACCGGTCCCAATATTTTGGTGGTGCCGTCTGCATCGCCCTACAAAACATTGGCCGATTTGCTGGCCGATGCCAAGGCCAAACCCGGCGTGTTGAACTTTGGCACCAGTGGTGCCGGCAGCATGGCGCACTTGGGCGGTGAATTGATCATGCGCCAAGCGGGCGTGAAGATGATTGGTGTGCCCTACAAAGGCGGTGGCTTGGCGGTGAACGATTTGATCGCGGGCCAAATCAACATGATGGTGTCTGACGCATTGCCCGTGAGCCAACACATCAAGACCGGGCGATTGCGTGCCCTGGCCATCACGAGCGCCAAACGTTCACCCATGAACCCAGACATTCCCACATTCGCCGAAGCGGGTTTGTCCGGCTTGGTGGCGGTGAACTGGTGGGGCGTGTACCTGCCGACCGGCACCCCCAAAGCGATTGTCGAGAGCTACCACGATGCGCTGGTCAAAATCATGGCCAACGCCGACTTGAAAGACCGCTTTGCCGGTTTGGGCGTGGAAGCGCAAGCCAGCACACAAGACGAGTTCAAAGCGTTCTTGGCTGCAGAACACAGCAAGTACTCCAAGTTGATTGCCGACAACAACATCAAAGCCGATTAATTTTTACAGTGAGTTTTCATTCATGCGCATAGGCATAGCAGGAACCGGCAAGATGGGCAGCGTCATCGCTGCACGCTTGCACACATTGGGCAATTCGGTGACGGTCTGGAACCGCTCAAAAGAGCGGGCCCAAAGTTTGATTGACGCAGGCATTGGCTGGGAGGCAACGCCTGGCGAATTGGCCACGCAGTGCGACGTGGTGCTCAGTTTGGTGACCAACGAACAAGCCTTGGACGACGTGTACCTGTCGCCCCACGGCTTGCTCAGTGGCGATGTCAAGGGCAAGCTGTTCATCGAGATGAGCACGGTCAAACCCGCCAAACAGCAAGAGCTGGCCAAGCTTGCCGAGAACGTGCATGCGGCCTACTTGGAATGCCCCGTCAGTGGCAGTGTGGGCCCCGCCAAAGACGGCAAGTTGATTGGTTTTGTCGGCGGCGACGCGCAACACCTAGAGCGCGCCAAAGCTGTGCTGGAACAACTCTGTCGCCGCATTGAGTTTGTCGGCCCCCATGGCTCAGGCGCCACCATGAAGCTGGCGATCAACCTGCCGCTGATGGTGTACTGGCAAACTTTGGGCGAAGCTTTGTCGCTGATTGAGCCTTTGGGCTTGGACCCACAGCGCGTGATCGAGGTGTTCTCAGAGTCATCGGGCGGCCCCAACATGCTCAAGGTGCGCGGCCCCATGATTGCGCAAGCGCTGGCAGGCGAGAAAAACGATGCCATCACGGTGGACGTGGCCACCATGCGCAAAGATGTGCGCTCAATGCTGGCCCAAGCCCAAGCGCATCAACGCAAGCTGCCACTGACCGAAGCCACGCTCAAGAGCTTTGATGCCGCGGCAGACAGCGGCCTCAATGGCGCCGATTGCTCCAAACTGTTGGTGTGGTGGCTCAATGAGGGTGGCAAGGCGTAAGACAGATACAACCAGCCACTGCGCTGCTGCGCGAATTTGCTCACAGGGCCACATCGTCGATGTGGCCCTGTTTGTTTCAGTCGAGCTTCATGTCGCGGATGACCGAGCGGAACTGGTCCATTTGTCGACGCAGCATGGCGTCTTGCTCGGCGGGGGTCGAGCCCACAGGCTCGGCACCCAAATCGGCCAAGCGCTTCATCACCTCGGGGTTGCGCACGGCCGCAGCAATTTCTTTTTGCAGACGCTCAATGATGTCTTTGGGCGTTTTGGCAGGCGCGAACACACCGTTCCAACCTTCGAGCTCCAACGAGGCAAAGCCGAGTTCGCGTACCGTGGGCACATCGGGCAAGCCTGCAATGCGCTTGGACGCCGTGGTGGCGATGGCACGCAAGGTGCCCGAGCGAATTTCAGCCAACGACGACGACAACTGGTCGCCACCGATTTGAAGGCGCCCACTCAGCAACTCTTGCTTGAGCGGTGCCGCACCTTTGAAGGGCACGTGTTCCATCTCGACCTTGGCATCGCGTTTGAACGCTTCCCCCAACACGTGGACCGCCGTGCCGGGCCCGGTGGAGCCGTAGTTGTATTGCAGGCTCTTGTTGGCCCTGAGCAAGTTGGCCAGCTCACGCAAATCTTTGGCGGGCACCGCAGGGTTGGCGGTCAACACAAACGGCACATACACCGCAATCGACACACCGGCGAAATCGGTCTCTGCATTGAACGGCGAGCGGTTGGCCAAGGACTGGGCCACATACGACAGCGGGAAGGAAATGTTGTGCATCAGCAGCGTGTAGCCGTCGGGGGCCGCCTTGGCCACCAAGTCAGCGCCAATGGCACCACCAGCTCCGCCCTTGTTGTCGACCACCACGGGCTGGCCCATGGTCTCGCTCATGCGTTGCGCCACGATGCGCGCCACGATGTCGGTGGTGCCGCCTGCCGGGAACGGCACGATCAACTTGATCGGTTTGGACGGATAGGTCTGTGCCATCACCGCCGTGCTGGTCACCGCAGCCCAGGCCACAAGGCCTGAAGCCAAGGCCTGAACCATGCGTCGTTTCGTGAATGCCATCTTGTGTCTCCTCGGGTTTAAAACTTGACCTGATCGCTGCCTTTGAGCTGCAGCATTTGACGGGCTTCATCGGGGGTGGCCACTTCGTGACCCAGTCCCTCGATGATTTGGCGCACCTGGCGCACCTGGTCGGCATTGCTCTTGGCCAAAGTGCCTTTGCCTTGCCACAGGCTGTCTTCCAGGCCCACACGCACGTTGCCACCCATGCCAATCGACAAGGTGGCAATGCGCATTTGGTGCCGGCCGCCGCCCAGCACCGACCATTGGTAGTCTTTGCCAAACAAACGGTCGGCGGTGCGCTTCATGTGCATCACATCCTCTTCGTGCACGCCAATGCCGCCCAGGATGCCAAATACCGACTGCACAAAAAACGGGGGCTTGATCAAGCCACGCTCGGCAAAGTGCGCCAGGTTGTAGAGGTGGCCAATGTCGTAACACTCGAGTTCAAAGCGCGTGCCATTGGCGGCACAGGCGGCCAAGGCGTATTCAATGTCTTTGAAGGTGTTGCGAAAAATCAAGTCACGGCTGCCCTCGAGGTGCTCTTTCTCCCAAGGATGCTTGAAGGTTTTGAAGCGCTCGAGCATCGGAAACAAGGCAAAGTTGATGGAGCCCATGTTGAGCGACGCCACTTCAGGGGCAAAGCGCAGCGAGGGCTGAATGCGCTCATCGATCTTCATGAACGGCGAGCCACCGCTGGTGAGGTTCAAGGCCGCATTGGTGCGGGCTTTGATTTGCGGCAAGAACTTGGCAAAGGCTTCGGGGCTTTGGTCGGGTTTGCCGGTGATGGGGTCACGCGCATGCAAGTGGATGATGGCAGCGCCAGCTTCAGCGGCACCGACCGAGGCTTCGATGATTTCCTCGGGTGTGACGGGCAAATACGGGGACATGGAGGGGGTGTGGATGGCCCCGGTGACGGCACAGGTGATGATGACTTTGGACATGGTTTGCGATTGACAACGAAGACCTGTGCATCGTATTTCTAGACCCGACTGTACGCACGCACGTTAACCCTCTGGCTGGCTCTGAGCATGCCAAAATCTGTCGCATACGGCACACCTGTCGAAGCTGCTGACGCCACATCTGCTTGTCTAATTCAGGCTCATGCAGCCGTGTACTGCACCCATGTTTCTCACCCTCATCATTCAAAGGAATCCACATGTCCAAACTCACTCTCGATGCCGCCCTGAAGATTGCGCAAGAAGCCGCCAAAGCCGCTCGTGCAGCCGGTTACCAACCCATGGGCATCGCGGTGCTCGACCAGGCAGGTGACTTGGTGACCTATGTGCGTGAAGACGGCGCCAGCATGTTCCGCTTTGACATTGCCAAGGCCAAGGCCTGGGGTGCGGTGGGCATGGGCGTGTCGAGCCGTGTGTTGGCCACGCGTGCCAAAGACAACCCCAACTTCTTTGTGTCCTTGTCGGCCACCTCGCAAGGTCAGTTCTTGCCCCAACCTGGCGCCGTGCTGATCAAAGACGCGCAAGGCCACATCTTGGGTGCTGCGGGCGCGAGTGGCGGTACTGGGGACGAAGACGAAAAAATCTGCATCGCCGGCATCGAAGCCGCTGGCTTGATCGCCGGCTGAACGCCCTCCTCGCCTAGGCTTGCATCACCTTCGCCAACAACGCGGGGGTGATGTCAGCCACGCGGCGCACGCCGCACAACTGCAGGGTGCGCACCAGCTCGGTGTGCAAAATTTCCAGTGCACGGTGCGCGCCCCGTTCGCCGTCTGACACGGCGCCAAACAAAGTGGCACGCCCGAGCAGCACACCGCCGGCGCCCAGCGCCAGTGCCTTGACCACATCTTGGCCTCGGCGCACGCCGCCGTCCACCCACACCGGCACGCGTTGTGCCGCCGCTTGCACCACGCCGGGCAAGGCATCGAGCGTGGCGATGGCCCCATCGAGCTGACGCCCGCCATGATTGGACACCACCAAGGCATCACACCCCATGGCGCAGGCGCGGTCGGCATCTTCGGGGTGCATCACCCCTTTGAGGATGAGCCGACGCGGCCAATGGTCACGGATTTTTTGCAGCGCCGCCCAATCGAACGATGCATCGTAATTGCGCCCTACCGACGACGCCATGCTGGAAGCACTCTTGGCTTGGTCATCCAGGCCAATCAGGTTCTCCATCACCGGCATGCCTTGGCTCAACATGTGCCAACACCAACCGGGCTTTTGCGCGAAATCCCAGACATTCTTGGGTGTGAAGCGAAACGGCACCGAGAAGTGGTTGCGTTGGTCGCGCTCGCGTTTGCCGCCCACAGGCAAATCCACCGTGATCATCAAGGCTTCGTACTCGGCCACGCGCGCACGCTCGATCAGGCGGGCCAAGAACGCTTTGTCTTTGAGGATGTAAGCCTGAAACCACAGCCGGCCGGGCGCTGCGTTGGCAATGCGCTCGATCGAGGCCGTGGCCGTGCTTGAGAGGGTGTAAGGAATGCCTGCTGCCACCGCCGCTTTGGCAATCGCCACATCACCCCCCGGATAACCAAAGCCCACCGCGCCCGTGGGCGCAATGGCCATCGGCCGCGTGATGGAGCGACCAAAGATTTGGGTCTGGGTGTCAATCTGTGACACGTCCTGCAACACACGCGGCAAAAACCGATGGCGCTGAAAGGCGGCCCGGTTGGCAGCCAGTGTGATTTCGTCTTCTGCCCCACCGTCGAAGAAATCAAAGATCGCGCGAGGCAAACGGCGCTGCGCTGCGGCGCGCAAATCGGCAATCGAATAGGCGGCGCTCATACCAAGTTCCCTCGCATGCCAAGCCGTGTCAGTTCAAATCTGCTTTGACTGCGGCAGCTTTGATGACGTTGTCCCAACGCTCGTAATCGCGTTTCAAGAAGGCGGTGAATTCTGCCGGTGTGTCCCCCACAATCACAGCGCCGAGTTTTTCCAGCTGTGACCGCACATCGGGTTTGGCCAGGGCTTTGGTCATGGCGTCGTGCAATCGGGCCACCACCGCTGGCGGCGTTTTGGCGGGACCCAACAAGCCGACCCAAGGGGCTGTTTCTTCAAACCCAGCAAAGCCAACTTCGGCCATGGTGGGGGCATCGGGAAATTGCGCCAAACGTTTGGCTGTGCCCACGGCCAAGATGTGCACGCGCTTGGTGGCGACGAAGTCAGCCAGGCCAATGACAGGGTAGATCATGAAGTCGACCCGCCCCGCCATCACCTCCAGCAGCGCGGGCCCATTGCCTTTGTACGGAACGTGCAACATCTTGACCTTGGCCGATGTGCCCAACAACTCAGCCGCCAAGTGGCCAGAGCCCCCGCTGCCCGAAGAAGCAAAACTCACCGCTTCGGGTTTGCTTCTGGCTTTTTTGAGCAAATCAGCAATGGTGCGCAAGGGGGAGTCGTAGGCCACCACGGCCACCATGGGTAAATTGGCCCCATTGGAGATCGGGGTGAAGTCGGTCTTGGGGTTGTAGCCGGCTTGTTCGCCCAACAAAATCGGGTTGACGTTCATGCCCAGCGATGAAAACAACATGGTGTAACCATCGGCTGGAGCGTTGCGCACTTCACGTGTGGCAATCATGGCGCTGGCTCCAGCTTTGTTTTCGACCACCACCGATTGCCCCAAGGTCACTGACATGTCTTTGGCCACGACACGTGCAATCACATCGGTGGGACCGCCCGCCGAAAAACCCACCAACAAGCGAATGGGTTTGGATGGATACACATCGTTGGCATGCGCCATGGCACAACATGTCAAAAAGGCTACGCAGATAAAACGATGAAAGCGGATGGGCATGTGTGTCTCTTTCTTATGCGGCCTGAAGGCCTGTAGGAGATGTCGCGTTGTTTGAAAAGTAGCGGTTGGCCATGACTTGGCAACGTTTGATGTAACGCGGCTCGTCGGGGCGGTAGTCGGGCACAGCGTTGTGCAAGGTGCCTAGGTTGTCCCACATCAACACATCGCCGACTTGCCAGCGGTGTTTGTATTGGTACTTGTCTTGCAGTTGGTGTTGAAACAAGAACGCCAAGGTCTGCTCACTGTCAGACTCAGACATTTCGTTGATGCGCATCGAATAGCCGGGGTTGGCGTACAACACCTTCTTGCCCGTGATGGGGTGCAACAAGATGGCAGGATGTGACACCGGCGGCTTGGCCCGGCGTTGCGCGGGTGTCAACGCAGGTCGGGTGCTGCCCTCTTTGGCACGCATCATGTCCCAGAACTTGGCAAAGTCATGGGTGATGGTCATGCCGTCCAAGCGTTGTTTCAAGGCTTCGGGTAAATCGTCGTAAGCGGCATGCATGCTGCAGAACTCGGTGTTGCCCAAAGGTTCACCGTTGCGTTGCGGAATTTCCAAGCCGTACAAGATGTTGGAAAACGCCACCATCTTGCTGTAAGACATGTCGGTGTGCCAGTCTTGTCCCGCATCGCTGAGCCCCAAGGGCTTGCCATCGGGTCCGATTTTGTTGGACAAGATCATGACCTCGGGCAAGCCAGGCTCTTGGTACATATTGGCCACGTTGATCTCTAACTGGCCAAAACGCTGGGCGAATTGCTTGAGCTGCAAGGAGGTCAGCGTTTGTTTTGGATAGCTCAGCACTCCGAAGCGGCCCAGTGCCTGTTCAAGCTGCTGAAACTGCGCATCGCTCAG
>CANFJA010000029.1 GCA_947447235.1 Comamonadaceae bacterium | reverse complement strand
CGTTTTTAGGGGTGGCCGCCAACGTGTTCGCCGGCTTTGAGTTGGAACTCGGTGCCGCAATAAGGGCACTTGGCTTGACCCGTTTTGGCCACATCCAAGTAGACCTTGGGGTGGCTGTTCCAGAGCTTCATGTCGGCTTTGGCGCTGGGGCAAAACACGCCGCCATGGCCATTGAGGTCTTTGGCCAGGAGTTCAACAGGGTGTGTCATGTGTGCGTTCCCTGTGCTTCAGACTTGGGTCAACCAATGGGCGTACTTGGGGTTGCGGCCATTGACGATGTCAAAGAAGGCACTTTGAATTTTTTCGGTGATGGGCCCGCGGCTGCCCACATAGCCTTCTTTGCCCAACTCGATGCGGTCGAGTTCACGGATCGGCGTGACTTCGGCGGCCGTGCCGGTGAAGAAGGCTTCGTCGGCGATGTACACCTCGTCGCGGGTGATGCGCTTTTGCACAATCTCCAAACCCAAATCTTTGGCGATGTGAAACACCGTGTTGCGGGTGATGCCGTTCAGAGCACCGGCCGACAAGTCGGGGGTGTAGATCACGCCGTCTTTGACCACAAAAATGTTTTCGCCAGCGCCTTCCGACACAAAGCCCGAGGTGTCGAGCAACAGGGCTTCGTCGTAGCCCTCGTCGGTGACTTCCATGTTGGCCAAGATCGAGTTGGTGTAGTTGCTCACCGCCTTGGCCTGCGTCATGGTGATGTTGACGTGGTGGCGCGTGTAGCTGCTGGTCTTGACGCGGATGCCGCGCTTCATGCCTTCTTCGCCCAGGTAGGCGCCCCAGGTCCAGGCCGCCACCATCAGGTGGATGGTGTTGCCCTTGGGGCTGACGCCGAGTTTCTTGTCGCCGATCCAGGTGAGTGGGCGGATGTAGCCGCTCTCGAGCTTGTTCTCGCGCACCACGGCGCGCTGGGCTTCGTTGACTTGCTCTTTGGTGAACGGGATGGCCATGCGCAAAATTTTGGCGCTGTTGAACAGGCGGTCGGTGTGCTCTTGCAAGCGAAAAATCGCTGTGCCCTGGGCGGTTTTGTACGCACGCACGCCTTCGAACGCGCCGCAGCCGTAGTGCAGGGTGTGCGACAGCACGTGGATCTTGGCGTCGCGCCATTCCACCATCTGGCCATCCATCCAAATCTTGCCATCACGGTCAGACATTGAGGGGATTACGACGCTCATGGGTTTTCCTTTGGAGGTGTGGAGGGCGCTGGACTGAGCCAGCCTAGCATCTGATTTTAGCGAGGGCTTGAACGTCGCTCATTGGTGGCGCAAAGGCCTAAGCTTTGGCGGTCACATCCGTGACCTCTGGGGCTGCCAAGGCTGGCGCTGCATGGTCTGGCTCAGCCTGTGGCCGCGTGAGCAACCAGCTTTGCAGCTTGCCATGCATGAAGGTGCAGCGCACCACTGAGTCGGTGCCGTCGCGCCAGCTGAAGATTTCGGGCTGGGCGTCTTTCTCGGTCTCAAGTTGCCCCAAGGCCCGAGTCATGGCGATGACGTGCATCAAGCTCACGCCAGTTTTGAGCTTGGCATTGAGCATGACCGCGCTGTCCACATAGCCAATGGGACGCTTGCTGGCGCGCTTCATGATTTGCACCAAGCGGGTGAAGTACAGCAGCAGCCACATCACGCCGCCGGTGAAGACCATGGCCACGCCCATCCACTGCATGGATTGCCAAGCCCAGGCGGTCAGGCCCACGGCGCCTATCGGTATTGCATAACGTTGAAAGTTCATGGCGCTATTGTCTCAGGCCCGTGGTCGACCAATCGTCTTTGCGCGCGCCACACAAGCGACGCCAACCTGCGGCGCGTTCGGGCCTGCGTCAACCCAGCGCGCGCACCAAGCCAATCGCCTCGTCCACGCGCTCGACCGGGTGCAAGGTCATGCCCTCGATGGGTTTTTTGGGCATGTTGGCTTTGGGAATCACAGCCACGGTGAAGCCCAGTTTGGCGGCTTCTTTCAAGCGCTCTTGACCGCGCGGCGCCGGGCGCACCTCGCCGGCCAAGCCGACCTCGCCAAAGGCGATGAAGCCCTGGGGCAAGGGCTTGCCCCGCAAGCTGCTTTGGATGGCCAGCATCACCGCCAAGTCGGCGGCGGGCTCGCTGATGCGCACGCCACCGACGGCGTTGACGAACACGTCTTGGTCCATGCACGCCACACCGGCATGGCGGTGCAACACCGCCAACAACATGGCCAAGCGATCCCGGTCCAAGCCCACACTGAGGCGCCTGGGCGAGGGTCCGCCGGTGTCCACCAAGGCCTGAATTTCGACCAGCATGGGACGCGTGCCTTCGAGCGTGACCAACACGCAGCTGCCGGGCACCGGCTCGGGGTGCTGGCTCAAGAAAATCGCGCTGGGGTTGCTCACGCCTTTGAGCCCTTTTTCGGTCATGGCAAAGACGCCAATTTCGTTGACCGCGCCAAAACGGTTTTTGATGGCCCGCACCAAACGGTAGGTGGAGTGGGTGTCGCCCTCGAAATACAACACGGTGTCCACCATGTGCTCGAGCACACGTGGCCCGGCCAAGGCGCCTTCTTTGGTGACGTGGCCCACCAACACCACCGCCGTGCCGGTGGACTTGGCCATGCGGGTGAGGTGGGCCGCGCATTCGCGCACCTGCGCCACCGAACCCGGCGCGCTGGTGAGTTGGTCGGAGTAAACCGTTTGGATCGAGTCCATCACCACCACCGCCGGTTTGAGTTTGTCGACCGTGGCCAGCACTTTTTCCAGCAGGGTTTCAGCCAGCACTTGCACCTGGCTGTGGTCCAGGCCCAAACGTCGCGAGCGCAGCGCCACTTGGGCCGCCGACTCTTCGCCCGTCACATACAAGGTGGCCATGCCGCTGCGCTGCAAGCCGTCCATGGCTTGCAACAACAAGGTGGATTTGCCAATGCCGGGGTCGCCGCCAATCAGCACCACGCCGCCATCGACCATGCCGCCACCGAGCACGCGGTCGAGTTCTTCTTGGCCGGTGGGGGTGCGCGCCACGTCATGGGCTTCGATGTCAGACAGCACGGCCACTTCGGCACTGGGTGCGAGTGCGGCCATGCCGGCGTAGCGGTTTTTGCTGGCGCCGGCTGACTCGACGGCGCTCTCGATGAGGGTGTTCCAGGCGTTGCAGCTGGGGCATTTGCCCAGCCATTTGGGGCTGGTGCCGCCGCATTCGGTGCAGACGTAGTGGGTTTTTTCTTTGGCCATTTGCCAATAATACTGGACAAACGAACAGTGTTTGTACTTTTCATGGGTCAGCGTCGGGCCGCGGACCCGGCCTTTGGACATTTGTAAGATCCCTCTTTTTGTTTGCCGCACACGCCAGACATGCGAGATGGCTACTTTTCTTTTTCCTCATCACCTTGGGTCTCTATGAAAACACCTGTCAACCTCTTCAAACAAGCGCTCCACCAGCAACACGCCCAAATCGGTTTGTGGATGGGCTTGGGCAACACCGTCACCACCGACATCTGCGCCGGCGCCGGCTTTGACTGGCTGGTGATCGACGGCGAACATGGCCCGAACGACCTGACCACCATCTTGGCCCAGTTGCAAACCGTGGCGGCCTACCCGGGCTCGCACCCGGTGGTGCGCATTCCGCACCACGACCCGGCCTTGATCAAGCAGGTGCTGGACTTGGGCGCGCCCACGATTCTGGTGCCCATGGTTGACACACCCGAACAAGCGGCGGCGATTGTGCAAGCCAGCCGTTACCCGCAAAACGATGGCCACGGCGGCATTCGCGGCATGGCCGGCACGCGGGCTTCGCGTTGGGGCCGCTACCCCAACTACGGCAAAGAAGCCAACGACCAGGTGTGCGTGTTGGTGCAAGCCGAAACGCCACTGGCGCTGAAAAACCTCGACGCGATTGCCGCCACCCCCGGTGTGGACGGCGTGTTCATTGGGCCCAATGATTTGTCGGCCTCGATGGGCTATGTGGGCGAGCAAGCGCACCCCACAGTGCAAGCCGCCATCGTGGACGCGATTGCCCGCATTCGCCAAGCCGGCAAAGCGCCCGGCATTTTGATGGGTGACGAAGTCTTGGCGCGCCAGTACTTGGCGCTGGGCGCGTTGTTCGTGGCGGTGGGCGTGGACAGCATGATCTTGTCACGCCAAACCTCGGCGTTGGCCGCCAAATACAAAGAAGGATTGGCACCCGCCGCGCCTGCCAGCACCAAAGGCCAGGTGTACTGAACGTGCACGTCATGTCGACCACATGTCGCCCCGCCGAATGGGCTGCACGCGTGGCGCGGCAGTTTGACAAGCCACACGGCGGCGCTGGGGTGGATGTGTGTCAACCCTTGGTGCGCCAGGTGGGCCTTATCGACGCTGGGTACAAGCCATGATGTTTTCCAAGGTCTGCATTTATGGCGTGGGCGCCATTGGCGGATGGATCGGTGCGCGTGTGGGCCAACTGCCGGGCGTGCAACTGTCCTTGGTGGCGCGCGGTGACACACTGCGTGCTGTGCAGCAGCACGGCTTGCGCTTGCACAGCGCAGGCACCACGCGCACCGTGGCCGCGCACGTCAGTGCCCAGCCCGCGGAATTGGGCGTGCAAGACTTGGTGGTGGTGGCCGTCAAAGCGCCGGCCTTGCAGGAGGTGGCGCGCCACATTGCGCCGCTGATCGGGCCGCACACCGCGGTGCTGACCGCGATGAATGGCGTGCCGTGGTGGTTGTTGCAGCAGTTCGGCGGCGCTTACGCCAACACGCCGCTGCGCAGCGTGGACGCCGATGGCAGCATTGCACGCGCCATTGCTGCGCCTCACGTGCTCGGTGGCGTGGTGCACGCGAGTTGTTCGCTGCGCGCACCCGGTGAGGTTGACCACCACTTTGGCAACGGCTTGATCGTGGGCGAACCGTCGGGCAACTTGAGCGCACGAGGGCAAGCCTTGCAAGCCATGCTGGCCGATGCGGGGTTTGACGCCAGCCTGTCGCCCCACATTCAAAAAGATGTTTGGTACAAGCTGTGGGGCAATATGAGCGTCAACCCCATCAGTGCGCTGACCGGCGCCACCACCGACAAGATCATGGACGACCCGCTGGTGCGCAGCTTTATCTCCAGCGTCATGCTGGAGGCCAAAGAGATTGGCGCACGCATCGGCTTGGCGATTGAGCAGCAACCCGAAGACCGCCACGCCATCACGCGCAAACTCGGCGCTTTCAAAACCTCGATGTTGCAAGACGTACAAGCCCACCGTGCCGTGGAGCTCGATGCCTTGGTGGGTGCGGTGCGCGAGTTGGGCCAGATCACCGGCGTGGCCACGCCCTTCACCGATGCCCTCATGGGCTTAGCCCGTTTGCAAGCGCAAGGTTTGGGCTTGTACCCAGCCCCTTGAACGCACGCACGTGGGTCCAAGCGCGCAGTGTTCAGTCTTGCGTGAACCCGACCCGGCCAGACACCGCACACATCAACTCATAGCCCACCGTGCCTGCGGCAAGCGCCACCTCGTCGATGGGCAGCACCGCGCCGTTGGCGGCACGGCCCCACAAGGTGACTTCGCTGCCGTAGCCCGCTTGCGGACACGGCGTGAGATCCACCGCGATCATGTCCATGCTGACGCGACCCAAGGTGCGGGTCCGCACGCCGTCCACCAGCACAGGGGTTCCGGTGGGACAGTGGCGCGGATACCCATCGGCATAGCCACACGCGACCACACCCATGCGCAAGGGTGCATCGACACGGAACGTTGAGCCATAGCCCACACTGTCGCCCGTTTGCAAATCTTGCAGGGCGATGATTTGGCTGCGCAAACTCAGGGTAGGTTGCAGCTGCCAGTGCGCGATGTCGTGTTGCGGAAAATCAGGCGCACTGCCGTAGAGCGCGATACCGGGACGCACCCAATCGGCTGCCACGTCTATGCCGCTGCCATGGCGCAGCAGCGCGGCGCTGTTGCAGGTGGTGCGCTCGCCGGTCAGGTCTTGGGTGGCTTGGGTAAACACCGCCATTTGTTCGGCCACGCCTCGGGGGCCATCGGCATCGCTGAAGTGGGTGACAAAAGAAATTTCGTCCACCTGCGGCAATTGGTTGAGTCGACTCCACGCAGATCTAAAGCTTTGAGGCTTAAACCCAAGTCGGTTCATGCCACTGTTGAGTTTGAGAAACACCCGATGCGCCACCTGCGTTTTGTGGCGGCTGAGCATGTCAAGTTGTTCGTCGCAATGCACCGTGTGCCACAGGTCAAGCCGAGAGCACAGTTCGAGATCGCGGGCATCAAACACGCCCTCTAACAGCCACACCGGGCCGCGCCAGCCCAAGGCGCGCACGCGTTGGGCTTCGTCGAGGTCTAGCAAGGCAAAACCATCGCAACCTCTGAGGCCTTCAAACACCCTTTCAATGCCGTGTCCATAGGCATTGGCTTTGACCACGGCCCACATGCGCGCATCGGGCGCGGATGTATGCAAACGTTGTACGTTGTGACGCAATGCGTCGGTGTGGACAAAGGCTTGGATCGGGCGCGGCATGGGCAATATTGTGGCACCCGCGTGATATAACCGACGCGTTGCGATTTATAAGAAAGAGGAGTTTGCTTGCCCGCCCTGCGCTGCGGCATGCGTATGTTCCATGAAGCGCGGTTTTTACACCATCATGTCGGCCCAGTTTTTCAGCTCGTTGGCCGACAACGCGTTGTTTGTCACTGCGGTTGAACTGCTCAAAGCCGATGGCGCTGCCGAATGGCAGCGTGCTGCGCTGGTGCCCATGTTTGCCTTGTTCTATGTGGTGCTGGCGCCCTTTGTGGGGGCCTTTGCCGACTCGCAACCCAAAGGCCAAGTGATGCTGATGAGCAACACCATCAAAGTCATCGGCTGCTTGATGATGTTGTTTGGCGTGCACCCATTGGCCGCCTATGCGGTGGTGGGCCTCGGGGCTGCTGCCTACTCGCCCGCGAAGTACGGCATCTTGACCGAGCTGTTGCCTTCGTCCCAGTTGGTCAAGGCCAATGGATGGATCGAGGGGCTGACGATTGCCTCCATCATCTTGGGCGTGTTGTTGGGTGGCCAGTTGGTCGGACATGCGCTTTCCGCCAGCTTGCTGTCGTTGGATGTGCCATTCATCGACACCGGCGTCGACACCCCAGCCGAAGCGGCGATTTGTTTGCTGGTACTGATTTATGCGCTGGCGGCGTGGTTCAACACCCGCATTCCTTACACCGGTGCAGCGCTCATCCCAATGCGCCTAGACCCCGACAAGAGCATGGCGCGCAATTTGTTGGCCTTGTTGCCTGATTTTTGGCATTGCACCCAGCGCCTGTGGCACGACAAGCTGGGACAAATTTCGCTCGCCACCACCACCTTGTTTTGGGGCGTGAGCGGCAACCTGCGCTACATCGTGTTGGCATGGAGCGCTGCGGCCTTGGGCTACAGCACCACCCAAGCGTCTAGCTTGGTGGGGGTGGTGGCGATTGGCACCGCGCTGGGTGCCGTGGTGGCGTCGATGAAGATGCGACTCGACCACGCCACCCGCGTGATGCCCTTGGGCATTGGCATGGGCATCTTGGTGCTCGCCATGAACTTCATCGACAACCTGTGGTTGGCGGTGCCGTTGTTGATTGTGTTGGGCGCTTTGGGCGGTTTCATGGTGGTGCCCATGAATGCCTTGTTGCAACACCGGGGCCACAACCTGATGGGTGCGGGCCGCTCGATCGCCGTGCAAAACTTGAATGAACAGTTGTGCATTTTGGGCTTGGGTGGCCTCTACACCTTCTCGACCGGCATGGGCATGAGTGCGTTTGGCGCAATCACCGCGTTTGGCGTATTGGTCAGCTTCATGATGTGGATGATCCAACGCTGGCATGCCTCGAACCAAGTGCATCACCGCGATGAGTTGGCGCGCTTGATGCACATCGCCCGCAACGACGACCTGCACGGCTGAGGTGAGCACACCACGCCTGCTGCCGGTCGCAGCCCTGGCCCTGAATGCCTTGGTGTGGGGCCTGTCGTGGTGGCCCCTGCGCACCTTGCATGCCGCAGGCTTGCACCCGCTGTGGACCACGGCCTGTGTTTTCACCACCGCATGGGTGGGCATCACGCTGTGGCGACCGCAGGCTTGGCGGGGTTTGAAGCAACACCCCGAACTGTGGTGGTTGCTGGTGGCCTCTGGCTTGACCAACGTGGGGTTCAACTGGGCGGTGACGACCGGGGATGTGGTGCGTGTGGTGTTGCTGTTTTATTTGATGCCCACGTGGTCGCTGCTGCTGGCTTGGTGGCTGCTGGGCGAGCGGCCGCAACCCGCCGCTTTGGCACGCATGGGGCTGGCCTTGGCTGGGGTGGTCTTGGTGCTCAAAACCCCAGAGGTGGACTGGCCTGTACCTCAGTCTTTGCCCGATGTGTTGGCGCTGCTGGCGGGTTTGTGCTTTGCTTTGACCAATGTGTTGCTGCTGCGTTTGCAGCACACGCCTGAAGACTCCCGCATGTTGGCCATGTTTGGCGGCGGCGCCATGATGGCTTTGCTGTGCGCGGTGGCGGCGCAAACAGGCGGTTGGATTCCTGCGCTGGTGTGGGATGTGGGCGCTTGGTGGCCCTGGGCCTTGCTGCTGACCCTGGCTTTTTTGTTGGGGAACTTGGCGCTGCAATATGGCGCTGCGCGTTTGAATGCGCACACCACGGCGATGGTCATGTTGAGCGAGGTGGTGTTTGCCTCGGCGTCTTCGGTTAGCCTTGGGGTGTCGACGTTGACATGGCGCATCGCCTTGGGTGGCGGCTTGATTGTGTTGGCGGCCTTGCTGGCGTCACAGTCCAGCGCAGACACACCCAAGCCCTGAGCTGCGGCGCCAACCCTCACACCCTCACACAACTTGCGAAAGGTTTTGCCCCATGAACACCGTGGCCCATTTCACCGCCGAGCGCATTGACGACACACCCCTGGCCTTGGCCGACTTGCAGGGCCGCGTGCTGCTGATTGTCAACACCGCCAGCGCCTGTGGCTTCACGCCCCAATTGGCGGGCTTGGAAGAGTTGCACCAACGCTACCAAGACCAAGGGCTGACCATTTTGGGGTTTCCTTGCAACCAATTTGGCGCCCAAGATCCGGGCAGCAACGCCGAGATTGGTGCGTTTTGCCAAAAGAATTACGGCGTGAGCTTTCAGATGATGGCCAAGGTAGAGGTCAATGGCACGCAGGCGCATCCGCTCTTTGTGTGGCTCAAAGCACAAGCGCCGGGTCTGCTGGGCAGCGAGGCTATCAAGTGGAATTTCACCAAGTTCTTGGTGGGCAAGGACGGCGCCACCGTCACGCGCTATGCCTCGATGGACACACCGGCCAAGATGGCCGCTGACATTGAGCAGGCCTTGGCAGCCAGCGCTTAGAGCGCCCAAGACTCAAGCCAAGGCTTGATCGAGCAATTCGATCCAGTGCTTGACCGGCACCTGGGTGCCGCTTTGCAAATGGGTGATGCAGCCCACATTGGCGCTCAGAATCGCTTGCGGTTGCAAAGCGCCGAGGTGGCCGAGCTTGCGGTCGCGCAAGGTGTAGGCGATGTCGGGGGTGAGCACCGAGTACGTGCCCGCTGAGCCACAACACAAATGCGGCTCGACCGCCGCCACGTGCACCGCGAAACCCAAATCTGCCAAATGCGTTTCGACGCCCCCTTTGAGCTGCTGCCCATGCTGCAAGGTGCATGGCGGATGAAACGCCTGCACGCCCGCTTGGGCCACAGCGGCTGGCTTGAGTTTGGGCTTGAGCACAGGCACCAACTCGGGCAACAACTCGCTGAGGTCGCGCGTGAGCGCACTGATGCGCTGCGCTTTGTCGGCATAGGCAGGGTCATCGCGCAGCACATGCCCGTAGTCTTTGACCATCACGCCGCAGCCCGATGCGTTCATCACAATCGCTTCGGCCCCTTGTTGCACAAACGGCCACCAGGCATCGATGTTGGCGCGCATGTGGACTTTGCCGCCCTCGTGGTCGTTGAGGTGAAACTTCACCGCGCCACAACACCCGGCGTCAGGCGCGACCAGGGTTTGAATACCGGCCGCATCCAGCACACGTGCGGTGGCGGTGTTGATGTTGGGCAGCATGGCAGGTTGCACACAGCCAGCCAACATCAGCACCTTGCGTGGGTGACTTTGTGTGGGCCAAACTCCCGCCGTTTGCGGCGCTGGCACCTTGGCGCGCAGCGCGGGGGGCAACACATCGCGCAGGGCTTGGCCCAGCTTCATGGCGGGCGCAAACACCGGCGAGGTCAGGCCCTCTTTGAGCGCCCAACGCAGCACCCGTTCGCCCAAAGGGCGCGGCACTTTGGCGTCCACCAGTTGACGGCCAATGTCGACCAAGTGGCCGTATTGCACGCCGCTGGGGCAGGTGCTTTCGCAGTTGCGACAGGTCAAGCAACGGTCCAAGTGCAGCTGGGTTTTGCGCGTGGGCTCGGCGCCTTCGAGCACTTGCTTCATCAGGTAAATGCGTCCGCGCGGCCCATCCAATTCGTCGCCCAACAACTGATAGGTGGGGCAGGTGGCGGTGCAAAAACCACAGTGCACGCATTTGCGCAAAATGGCCTCGGCTTCTCGGCCTTCAGGCGTGTCTTGGTACTCGGGGGCAAGATGGGTTTGCATGGTGAGTCTGCCGCTTTCAGATGCGCCCTGGGTTCAAGATACCCGCCGGATCGAATTGTTTTTTCAGTTGGTCTTGGATGCGCTGCTGCACCGCATCGAGCGGCGAAAACACACCCACCGCTTTGTCTGCATCACCGTGCAAGGTGCTGGTCCTGAACAACACCGCATGGCCGCCTGCGTTGTGCGTCAAATCGCGCAACGCATCCGCCTGCGATGCCGCAGCCCAGACCCAACGTTGTGCGCCATGCCACTCGATGTACGAACGGTCCGTCACGCCCAAGGCTTGTAAATTCAAAACGGGTGCTGTTTGCGGCACAGACAAGCGCCATAAACAAGCGTCTGACGAGGGCGGCTGGGTAAAGAACGGCAAGGCGTGCTCGCCGCTGGCGCGCCAATCGGCGGCGGCCTCGTGCGCGTCCATGCGTGTCACCGTCGCGCCCAAGGCCTGCACATGCCCGCTCAGGGTGAGCACGGCGGCCTCAACAGCTGCCACGGCACCGCGCAAGCGCACGAACAAGCAGTCTTGTGCGGTGTGTCGCGTGTCGTCATGCACCCAAGCGCTGGCATTGAGGGGCAAGGGCTGACCACCCCATTGGTTGAGCAAGGCGAGGGCTTGTGCTTGCGACACACCGGCGCACACCAAGGTGGCCTCACCTGGCGCCACGGGCAAGACTTTCAAGGACACCTCGGTGATCAGGCCCAACTGCCCCAAGCTTGCAGCCATCAAGCGCGACACGTCGTAGCCGGCGACGTTCTTCATCACTTGGCCGCCAAAGGTCAGGTCTTGGCCTAGGCCGTTGAGCATGCGCACACCCAACACAAAGTCGCGCACCGTGCCCACACTTGCGCGCGCCGGTCCCGCCAAGCCGCTGGCCACCATGCCGCCCACGGTGGCTGCGCCAAATTGCGGCGGCTCAAACGGCAAGCATTGCCCTTGCTCGGCCAAGGCCGCTTGCACTTCAACCATGGGCGTGCCAGCTCGCACGGTCATCACCAACTCGCTGGGCTCGTAGCTCAAGATGCCACGGTAGGCGCGGGTGTCAAAGACTTCACCTTGCAGGCTTTGACCATAAAAGTCTTTGCTGCCACCGGCGCGAAAACGCACAGGGCTAGCGCTGCTGGAAGCGGCGCGTAAGCGCTCGGAGAAATAGTGCAGGGTCGCTTGCATGGCTGGCATGTTAGCGGCAGGCCCTGGTGCAGGGTTTGAATTTTTTGAACAGCTTGATCAAAAATAAAAAAAGCCCGCCGGGTAGGCGGGCTCAAAGTCCAAGGAAAACTTGAAATAAACCTGGATGGATTAACGGTGGTAGGCCGTTTCGCCGTGTGAGCTGATGTCCAAGCCTTCGCGTTCTTCTTCTTCCGAAACGCGCAGACCCAAGACCAAGTCAACCAATTTGTAGGCAATGTAAGACACCACGCCGGACCACACGATGGTGGTGATCACGGCTTGGAACTGAATCCACACTTGACCCGAAATCGAGTACTCAGGGCTGGCTGCATTGGCCACGTAGTCGAAGATGCCCGTGCCGCCCAAGGAAGGCGCAGCAAACACACCGGTCAACAAAGCACCCAAGATACCGCCCACGCCGTGGACGCCAAACACGTCGAGCGAGTCGTCAGCACCGAGCATGCGCTTGAGGCCATTGACACCCCACAGGCACAAGACGCCAGCCAACAAACCGATCACGATGGCACCCATGGGGCCCACGAAACCGCAGGCTGGGGTGATGGCCACCAAACCAGCCACGGCACCGGATGCAGCGCCCAACATCGAGGCCTTGCCTTTGGACAGGGACTCGCCGGTGATCCAGCTCAAGGTGGCAGCAGCCGTGGCGACCAAGGTGTTGATGAAGGCCAGAGCGGTCACGCCATTGGCTTCCAGGTTAGAACCTGCGTTGAAACCGAACCAACCCACCCACAGCAGCGATGCGCCAACCATGGTCAAAGTCAAGCTGTGCGGTGCCATGGACTCTTTGCCATAACCCGTGCGCTTGCCGATCACATAAGCACCCACCAAACCTGCCATCGCGGCGTTGATGTGCACCACGGTACCGCCTGCGAAGTCGAGTGCACCTTTGGCCCACAACCAACCTGCAGCCGCTGTCACGGTTTCCAAGGTGGCAGCGTCGGTGATGGCGTCAGGGCCGTCCCAATACCAAACCATGTGGGCGATTGGCATGTAGCTGAAGGTGAACCACAACGCACAGAACAAGAGCACAGCGGAGAAGCGAGCGCGTTCAGCGAAGGCACCGACGATCAACGTGCAAGTGATGGCAGCAAACGTGGCTTGGAAGGCAGCGAAGGTCAACTCAGGAATCACCACCCCTTTGCTGAACGTGGCAGCAATGGAGTCGGGCGTGATGCCTTTGAAGAACAACTTGTCCAAGCTTCCGATGAACGGGTTGCCTGCGGTGAAGGTCAAGGTGTAGCCGTAGAGCACCCACAAGACGTAGATCAAGGAGGTCACGACAAAGACCTGCATCAGCACGGACAACATGTTCTTGCTGCGGACCAAACCGCCGTAGAACAAAGCCAAGCCAGGGATGGTCATCAGAATCACGAGCACGGTGGCCACGGTCATCCAAGCGGTGTCGCCTTTGTTGGGCACGGGTGCGGGTGCAGCTTCGGCTGCAGCAGGGGCCGCAGCGGCTGGCGCCGCAGCAGGTGCTGTGGCCTTGGCTTCAGCAGCAGGAGCGGCTGCGGTCTGCGCCATGACGGCAGAGCCGCCAAGCAACAGGCCTAGCCCGAGGGCGAGGGAGGCAAGCAGTTTTTTCATGATGAGGTCTTTCAAAAAGGGAGTCTGTGCGACACGATCAGAGGGCTTCAGGACCGGTCTCGCCGGTGCGGATGCGAACCACTTGTTCGAGGTCGTAGACAAAAATCTTGCCGTCGCCGATCTTGCCGGTGCGGGCTGAAGCCTCGATGGCTTCGATGGCGCGGTCGACATGCTCTGAAGCCACAGCGGCTTCGATCTTGACCTTGGGCAAGAAGTCAACCACGTACTCGGCACCGCGGTACAGCTCGGTATGGCCTTTTTGTCGGCCAAAGCCTTTGACTTCTGTCACAGTGATACCTTGCACCCCGATTTGCGACAGGGCTTCGCGTACCTCGTCGAGTTTGAAGGGTTTGATGATGGCGGTGATGAGTTTCATGGTTGCTCCTAAAGAAGACGACGAGCTTGGCTTAGAAGCTGTATTTCAGGCCAAGGACAGTGATGTTTTTGCCTTGGTAGTAGTTGTTGACGGTGTAGAAGTTTTTGTTGGCATTGGTGCTGATGGCAGACACACTGGCTGTCAAACCATCACCCAGATCTTTGTTCAAGGTCACAGCCACGTCGGTGTAATTGCCTGAGCCTGTTGCGGTGGTGCTGTTCTTGATCACTTGACGACCCGCGTGTGGCACCAAGGAATAACCATCACCCAGGTCAAATGTGGCGCTCAGATCAAGGTAGGTGCTGCCTTTGGAGTTGATGTTGCCGAACAAGTCAGACGTGCTGTAGGAGTACTTGGCCGTCACAGGACCTGCCGTCAAGGCACCGTAAATTTCATCGGTGTTGGCATTGCTGAAGACCTTGGCCTTTTCCAAGGTGTTGCCTTGGTATTGGTAGCGCAAGTAGCCCACGTCATAAGCCAAACCAGCGGCTTCGCCTTTGTAGCCACCGTACAGGTCAATTTCAACAGGGCCTTTGGCGTCGTAGGTGTTGGCAACGCCAGCTTCCTTGATCCACTTGATGGTCGAGCCCCAAGCACCGAGGTAAAAACCATTGGCGTTGGCGTAGTCGACACCACCTTGCAACGCAGCGGCACCTTTGGACTGACCAATGGCGCGGTAGCGGTACTCGCTCACCACACCCACGTTGTAGCCGATGGTTGTCTCGGGCGCAGCAGGTGCAGTCTGGGCAAATGCTGCAGAAGAAGTGGCCAAGAGGGCCAACAGAAGTTTGGACTTGATGTTCATTTGATTTTCTCCATGAAAAGATTAGGGTACGTATCTGCTATGCAGGGTCCGTGCCAGGATTGAAGCGCACAAAAGTGTTCACCGTGGCTACCCCAAAACCCAAAGTGATGCAGTAGCCTGAACACTCCCTTATTTTCAGGCACTAATTT
>CANFJA010000028.1 GCA_947447235.1 Comamonadaceae bacterium | reverse complement strand
CTCGACCTGCGCCCCGGCCAATCGATTGAACTGCTCAAAGAACTGCACATCCTCACGCGCGACGGCAAGCTCAACCAAGATTCGCGCCGCAAACTCAAGCAGGTCTACCACCTGTTTCAGTTCATCGACAAGCTGTTGAATGAGCTGCCGTCGCGCGTGAGGATGTGCAGTTCTTTGAGCAGTTCAATCGATTGGCCGGGGCGCAGGTCGAGGTCGAGCGGCTTGGGGGGTGCGGCTGGTTTGGATTTGGGCATGGGGCAATTGTGACGGGCACACCGGCTGTGCCGCTTGGCGAAGCGCACACGAAGAACCGACATGCTCGCAGACACGCTCGCTCACACCCGCGCCCGAACCCCCAACGCCTGCCACCCCTTATGCCCCAGCGTGTTCAACACCTCGATGTTGCGCTCGAAGATGAGCGACGCATCCGGGTAAGCCTCCACCGCCTTGTCGATGCTCGACTCGCGCAACAAGTGCAACGTGGGGTACGGCGAGCGGTTGGTGAAGTTCTCCATGTCGTCCACATCCGTGCCGCCAAATTGGTAGCGCGGGTGAAAGTCGGCCACTTGCAACACCCCCTCTAGCCCCAAGTCTTGCAACACCGCATCGCCGTCGCCCAAGAAGTCGTTGAAGTCCAAAAAGTCAGGCAAGGCGTGCGGCGCAATCAACAAGGTGGTGTCGAGTTGCTCCGGGTCTGTAGATGCCAGGTGTTGCAACTCGTCGCGCAGCATGACCAACAGCTCGGCCGGATCGGCAGAGGTGCACACGCGGTAACGCACCCTGTCTTTCACCACCACGGCTTTGGCAAACGGACACAGGTTCAAACCCACCACGGCTTGCATCAACCAGGTTTGGGTGTCTTCAATGACAGTGCGTTCAAGGTCGGTCATGGCTGCGCCCCATCACGCGCGGGGCGCCACAAGCTGCAAGGCACGGTCAATGGCCACGGCCAAGCCCATGCCCACCAAGCAGCAACTGCCGGTGACAGCCCAAGTCCATGCCCAGCCGCCTACACTGGCCGCCACCCAAGCCACCAAGGGTGGACCGAAGAACTGCCCCGTCGCCGACCACTGCTGCATCCAGCCCACGGTGGTCGACAACGTGTCGGGGCTGGGCGCCAAGCGCATGGCCAGCGCAAACAAGGTGCCGGGGATCAAGCCGCCCACCGCCGAGAGCAAGATGACCGACACATAACGCCCGGCCATGGGCAAGCCCAAGCCCTGCCATTCGCCAAAAGCACCGACGGCCCCCAAGGCCATGGTGCCAAAGCCAATGAACAGCAGGTGACGCCCTTGCCAGCCACGCTGCAACAACCGACCCGACACCAAGTTGCCGCTCATATTGGCCAGCGCCACACCGGCCGTGAGCAAGCCCGACAAGCCCTCGGCCAGCCCCAAGCCCGCATAAACAGTCGGCAAGAAACCAATCACCGCCAACCACTGCGCGGCATAGACCCCAAAGGTCAGCGACAACAACCAAGGACCACGCGAGCGCAAGGTCTGGCGCAAGCGTTGCCGCCAACCCTCGCTGGCGGGCCGGTGCGCAGTTGACGCAAGCGTCACCTCTTTGGGCGCATCCGGTGCAATGCCTGTCCACACCATCCACCAGGCCAAAGCCGAGACCCCGCCCAAGAGCCACCACCACACGTGCCAGCTCCACACCGACAGCACCCATGCACCCACCCCCAAAGCGGCGGCTGTGCCAAAAGGCATGTAAGCGCTCCACTGCCCCATGCGGCTGTTGAGCTGCGCGGCCGACACACAACGGCGAATCAAGGCAGGCGCTGGCATGACCACCCACAGAAAACCAAAACCTTCCACCGCGCGCAACACCAGCAAGGCTTCAATGCCCGTGGCAAAACCACCCAAGGCACTGGCCAGTGTGAGCAAGCCCAAACCGGCCAACACACTGCGGCGCAAGCCCACGCTGTCCACGCTCAAGCCCACCGCCAAGCCCAGTGTCATGCCCGCGAGTTGCACCATCGAGAGCAAAAAGCCAGCTTGCACCAAGCTCAAGGACAAAGCTGCTTGCAGCACCGGCAAGGCGGGCGGAATTTTGCCCACATGCAAGGCCGCGCACACGCCTGCGAGCACCACCACCCAAGACGGATGAATGAAAGAACGGGTGGAGGTCATAGGCTCAAGCGCGTGTGTTCGCGGGTCGCAAAACGGTCGGTCATGCCCGACAAATAGTCGGCCACGGCACGCGGCACATCCGGGCGCTGGGCATAGGCAGCGGGCATTTCGTTGGGTTGGGCCAAGTAGGCAGCAAACAACGCGCGCACCACGCCACGCGCCCATTCGGTGGTCTGCATCACCTGCGGATGACGGTAGAGGTTGCGAAACAAAAACGACTTCAGCGTCGTGGACTGGGCCCGCATGTCGTCGCTGAACCGAACCAGCGCTGGGCAGGCACGCGCGGCATCGGCACTGGGCGGCGCGTGCTGCGCCAGCGCCGCCTGGGTGGCGGCCACCACGTCATACACCTGATCGCTGAGCATGCGGCGGATGGTTTCGTACAGCACACGGCGGCCTTGCAGTTGCGGGTAGTCGGCCAAGGTCTGCTCGCAGTAGCGGGCAAACAGCGGCACTTCTTGCATTTGTTCCAAGGTGAGCAGCCCCGAGCGCACGCCGTCGTCGATGTCGTGCGCGTTGTAGGCAATCTCATCGGCCAAGTTGCACAGCTGGGCTTCGAGGCTGGGTTGCGTGCCATTCAAAAAACGGGTGGCCACACCACCGGGCTCTTGCGCCTCGATCCACTCGGCGTTGCGCCGGGCGCAGTGCTTCAAGATGCCTTCACGGGTTTCAAAGCTCAGGTTCAAGCCATTGAAGGCCGGGTAGCGCTCTTCGAGTTCGTCCACCACACGCAGGCTTTGCAGGTTGTGTTCAAAACCGCCATAGGGCGCCATGCATTCGTTGAGCGCGTCTTGGCCGGCATGGCCAAACGGTGTGTGGCCCAGGTCATGGGCGAGGGCCACCGCCTCGACCAAGTCTTCGTTCAAGTGCAAGGCACGTGCGATGGAGCGCCCCAGTTGCGCCACCTCCAGCGAGTGGGTCATGCGGGTGCGAAACAAATCACCCTCATGGTTCAAGAACACCTGGGTTTTGTAGACCAGACGTCGAAACGCGGTGGCGTGGACGATGCGGTCGCGGTCGCGCTGGTGCGGGTTGCGCATGTTGGGCGCGAGCAAGTGCGCTTCAGATTCAAGGTGACGACGCCCGCGCGACTGGGCGGGGTCGCTCGCAAACACAGCAAGAGACGAGGTGTTCATGCCTGGCAGCATGCGGTGATGACCTCGGCCACCACGTCGTCAGGTGCGCCACGCACCACCGCACTGCCGGGCTGGTTGATCAGCACAAACCGGATGTCGCCCGCCTCGGCTTTTTTGTCCACCCGCATGTGGTGCAGGTAAGCCTCGACGCCCAGTTGTGGGCCCACCGTGGGCAAGCCAGCCCGCGCCAGCAAGGCGATGAAGCGGCTGACAAACGCGGCATCGACCAGCCCCAAACGGTGCGACAAATGGGCCGCCATGACCATGCCACAGCCCACCGCCTCGCCATGCAACCACACCCCAAAGCCCAAGCCCGCCTCGATGGCGTGGCCAAAGGTGTGGCCAAAGTTGAGGATGGCGCGCAGGCCGGATTCGCGTTCGTCCTGGCCCACTACCCAGGCCTTGATCTCGCAGCTGCGTTGCACGGCGTGGGCCAGTGCTGTCGGGTCACGGGCCATCAGGGCGTCGAGGTGGGCGTCGATCCAGTCGAGAAACGCCATGTCGGCAATCGGTCCGTACTTGATGATCTCGGCCAAGCCCGCGCTCATCTCGCGCGCGGGCAAGGTTTGCAGGGTGTCCAAATCGCACACCACGCGCTGGGGTTGGTAGAAGGCCCCAATCATGTTCTTGCCCAGTGGGTGGTTGATGGCGGTTTTGCCGCCGACCGACGAGTCCACCTGCGCCAGCAAGGTGGTGGGCACTTGAACAAAGGGCACACCGCGCATGTAGCACGCGGCGGCAAAGCCGGTCATGTCACCCACCACACCGCCGCCTAAGGCAAACAGCACGGTTTTGCGGTCACAGCCTTGGGCCAGCAACAGGTCAAAGATTTGATTCAGCGTTGACCAATCTTTATGGCTTTCGCCGTCGGGCAGCACCACGGTGTGGGTGTGCGGGTAATGCCCCGCCAAAGCCGCTTGCAAGCGCGCCACATACAGCGGGCCCACGGTGTCGTTGGTGACGATCACTGCGCTGCTGGCTTTGGGTAAATCCGCCCATGTGCTGGGCTGGTCCAGCAGTTGGGTGCCAATCAGGATGGGGTAGCTGCGCTCGCCCAAATCGATCGACACAGTCACGGCAGCGTGGGATGAGACAGTAGAAGCAGACATGGCAGACGCCTTATAAATTGGAGACCCAACTAGGGGCTCACTGCAGGGCCTTGGACCGCGCCAAGATGCCCGGCCAGCTCAAGTTGCGCCACGATCATGTTGACCAGCGACGCCACGGTGGGACGCCCGGTTTCAATCACGTAGTGCGCCGCTTCGCGGTAGAGCGGATCGCGCAGGGCAAACAGCTCGCGCAAACGCCCGAGTGGGTCGGCCACTTGCAAGAGAGGGCGGTTTTGGTCATGGCGCAAACGGCGAAACACCTCTTCGGGGGTGGAACGCAAGTAAAACACCTGGCCCCGCGCGTGCAAGCGCTGGCGGTTTTCGGGCCGCAACACAGACCCCCCACCGGTGGACAACACCGCGCGCGCGCGTTGGCTCAAATCGTCAAGCACCTCGGCTTCCACGTCACGAAAACGCTCCTCCCCTTCGCGCTCGAAAAAGTCGCGGATCGAGCAGCCTAGGCGCTGCTCAATCGCATGATCCGAATCAACGAAAGGGATATTGAGCCGTCGGGCGAGCTGCCGCCCCACGGTGGATTTGCCAGACCCTGGCAGACCGACCAAAACCAACAAAGTGTGCTTTCTTAACGTGCAGGTGCACTCTGGTCGAGCATTTTAGGGGTTATGAACACCAGCAACTCTTGCTTGGACGTGCTGCGACGGCGGTTTTTGAAGAGGTAACCCAGCACTGGCAAATCACCCAACCAAGGCACTTTGTACTCGTCGTCTTGCTCGCTGCTCTCGTAAATGCCACCAATCATCACCGTGCCCCCGTTGTCCACCCGCACTTGGGTGGCCACATGTTTGGTGTCTATCGCAAACCCTGCCGGTGTGGTTTGCCCCACGCTGTCTTTATGAATATCAAGGTCCAACACAATGCCGCCCTCGGGCGTGATTTGCGGTGTCACTTCGAGTTTGAGGTTGGCCTTGCGAAACGCAATCGACGTCGCGCCGCTGGCCGCAGCCACTTGGTACGGCAACTCGGTGCCTTGCTCGATGATGGCCTTGGTTTGGTCGGCGGTCACCACACGCGGGCTCGACACCACTTTGCCTTTGCCATCGGCCTCCAGGGCAGACAACTCCAAATTCAAAAACTGGTTTTTCGAGGCATTGAAGATCGATACCGCAAAACTGGCCGAGTCAAACCCATTGATGGCAGCCGCGGGCAAGTTGACGAACTGCCCCGAGGTGTTGAGTGCTTTGTCGGCGATGTTGAAGCTGGTGCCCTGCATGGCGGTGGGGTTGGCGTTGGCGAGGGTGTTGGCAGCGGTGGGGCCGACCACCGTTTGCGCGCCTGTTTGTCCCAGGCCGCCCAAACGCACCCCCAAGGTTCGGCCAAAGCTGTCGCTGGCTTGCACAATGCGCGCCTCGATCATCACTTGGCGCAGCGGCACATCGATCTTGGCAATCATCTCGGCCACTTGGTCTAAGCGCGTGGGAATGTCGGTGACAAACAGTTGGTTGGTGCGAGGCTCCGCCATGACGCTGCCGCGCACGCTCAAGATGCGCGCAGCAGTGCTGATGGCACTGCCCAGTCCTGCGGCACCCTGCGCAGCGCTGGCATAACTGATGGCGCCTGCGTTGCTGCCCCACGCCGGCAAAGAGGGCGAGAGCGGCGCGGCCCCCGTGCCCTGAATTTGCCCCACCACATCCAGGGCCTTGGCGTAATTGAGCACAAAGCTGCGGGTCTGCAGCGGTTCGAGGTTTTGCAAGGCAATGCGGCTTTCAAACTCGAGCTTGTCGCGCGCAGCCACCTCGGCGCGGGGCGCCACCCAAATCACATTGCCTTGACGACGCTGGCTCAAGCCTTTGGCCTGGGTGATGATGTCGAGCACTTGGTCCCAGGGCACTTGGTGCAAACGCAGGGTCAATGAACCGCTCACGCTGTCGGAGGTGACGATGTTGAGCCCGGTGAAATCAGCCAATATTTGCAAAGCTGTCCGAACCTCAATGGTCTGAAAGTTCAAGGACAAGGCTTTGCCACTGTAGACAGGTGTCGCTTCTTGCGCCTGGAGGGGGCCCCAAACACAGCCCCAACACACCCACCAGCAGCGCCACTGGCGCAACCCCAGGACAGACAACAGGTGCCTCATGGCCCACCCTCTTTGAATGGGATGAGGACGGTCCGTTCACGCCATGCGCCGTTGGGGTCGCGGACCAATTCACGCAGACGCAATTGCTGGGGTTCGATGGCCTCAATGCGTCCCATGTCATGCCCCACATAGGCGCCCACCCCCACCGCATGAAACTCGGCCAGCACCGCCTGCTCGTGCTGGGTCACGCGCAACAAGGCCAAGGTGCGGCCTTCTTGTTGGAGATGCCCGGCGTAGTGCACCCGCTCACGCGCCACCGACTCCAGGGGCTCACGCACACGGTTCAACTCACTGACGCGCCAAGGTACAAAGCTCGCATGCTGGCGCGACTGCTGCTGGACCTGCGCCCATGCAGCGGCATCCACCGCCAAGCCAGTGGATGGCCGAATAGGTGCACCTGGCTCAGCGCTCAGCTGTTGCGCCGCCCAAGAGGCTGGGCGTTGCGGCACCCACACCGACATGTCAGCCAGCACATCGCCACTGGGCTGCGCTTGAAGTTCAAGCCCCGTCAAGGTGACACCCGGCAAGGCCTCGGGCCAGCGGGCGATCCAGTGCTGCCAATCGGCCCAAGCGCCTAGGACGCGCAAAGTTACCGGCAATTGCTGCACGGGCAGGCGCTCAGACGTGACCACTGGGGTGGGTTTGCCGACCGACACACTCGAAGCTTGCAAACCCTGCGCGTGGGCCGACAGGGTCAACTGCGCCACGCCGTCGGGCATGGCTGGCAGCGTGGCCTCGGTGCTGACCCGCCGCGTCAGTGCGAAGTTGCCCTCCTCCAAGACACGCACATCGTCTTGCTGCTGGGCCAACTGCGCCAAGCTGTCTTGCACAGTTACAACATCTTGCAAGGTGGGCAGCAGCCAAGGCAGGGTCAGCAGCAGGCCCAAGATCAGCGCCGCCCACCAAGAGGACATGCGGCTGGCGTCGGCCCATGTCACCCCATAACGCCAGGCATCCAGCACGGCTCGGCGTAGGTCGCGCATCAACGTGCGTCCTTCAAGTCAGCCTCTAGGCGAAAGTGCCAAACCCAGCCGCCGCTGGTTGAGGCTGATCGCTTGAACTGCAACTGGTGCACCTCGGGTGGGTTTTGCCATACCGGCTGCTGCGCCAGTGTGGCGGCCCACTGCCGCACCTGATCAGCGCCCAGGGCCTCACCCTGAACCACCCAATGTGACTGGTGTAGGCGCAACTGCGACACCCACACACCGGCATCGGCCAGACCGGCATGCCACAACAGCGTTTGGCGCTGCTGGCTGTGCTGCGCCTGCGCCCATTGCCGCTGGGCCATCCACTGTTTGTGCAACGCTTGCAAGGATTGCTGGGTGTCACGCGCTCGGGTCAAACGCTCCGCCATGCGCGCTTGATCGACCACAAGGGCTTGATGCGCCTGTGCCCAATGCGCCAAGCCAGCGGTCGCCATGCCGCCCAGGCTCGCCCCCACGCCCAACGTCAAGCCCAGGCGCTGCAGCCAAGCGCGTTGACGTCGCTGCCGCGCCCAGCGCCGGTGGGGCAAAAAATTCATGCCCGTCTCAGCCCATGCCGACAAGGCCAAGCCAAGCGCGGTTTGCGCAGCCTTCGCCACAGGCTCTGAAGGACAGGAGACCTGCCTGGCCAGTTGCTCAGCGCGGTGGGCGGCATCGGATCGGGGCTCCACCACCCAAGCGCGAATGCCCACGGCTTTGGCCAAGCCGATCAAGCGCTGCACGGGTTCTTGCGCCAACCAAGCCAATGCATAGGCATGCACAGCAGCCGACGGGTTCTTCCCCTCGGGCGCTGACGCTGTGTAGGCCCAACACAGTGGAGACGCATCGGCAAACTCCGCCAACGGCAATTCAGCGGCCAATTGAAAAGCGACATCTCGCTCGGACAACTGCGCGGACAAGCTCACCACTTGACGCGTCAGCCACGCATCGTCCACGGCCAGGCACAGCCCATCGGGAAACAAGTGTTTGTCGTTCAGCCAGCGTTTGAGCCAATGCCCCAGCGCAAAAGGATCTATCAGTTGAGCGCCTTGGAGCAAACCTTCGGGCGGGTCCAGCAACTCGCAGCAGCAGACCGTCTCCGCACCTGACAATTCGCCGGTCAACACCACCACCCAAGCACCGGTTGGACCCACATCAATTCCCGCCACGCATTGGCGCTTTGGAAGACGCGACAACAGCCAAGACGAGAAACGCATGGGGACTTGCTGGAAGGGGGCTGGGGGTTGAAAGCCAGCGATTTTGAGCAGCCCAGGTCTAGGCTTGGCCGCGGCCAACTCAGAGATTTTTTAATCAAGGCGCGCTTTTTATAATTCCTTTCACATATGGCCCACAAGCACCCCCCTGAAAGTTCGCAAGAACACGCCGCTGCGCCCGCAGCGCCCCGCTCACTGGCTGGTCAGTTGTTGCTGTGGGCCTTTGGCATCGCCGCCGCTGGCCTGTTGGTGGTGGCCCTGTTGGTGGGCGTGGCGCTGGCCATGGCCTACCCACAGTTGCCCGATGTGTCCGACTTGTCTGATTACCGCCCCAAACTGTCGATGCGCGTGTACTCGGTCGAAGGCACACAAATTGGCGAGTTTGGCGAAGAGCGCCGCAACCTCACGCCCTTCAAAGACATTCCCAAGGTGATGAAAGACGCGGTGCTGGCCATTGAAGACGCCCGTTTTTACCAACACGGCGGTGTGGACTACATCGGCTTGCTGCGCGCCAGCCTGGCCAATTTGGGCCGCGCCAAAAGCCAAGGTGCCTCAACCATCACCATGCAGGTGGCGCGCAATGTGTACCTGTCGTCTGAGAAAACCTTCACCCGAAAAATCTATGAAATCTTGCTCACCACCAAGCTCGAGCACATGCTCAGCAAAGACCAGATTTTTGAGATCTACCTGAACCAAATTTATTTGGGTAACCGCGCCTACGGCTTTGCAGCGGCGTCCGAAGCCTACTTTGGCAAGCCTCTGAAAAACATCAGCATCGCAGAAGCCGCCATGCTCGCAGGTTTGCCCAAAGCCCCCTCGGCCTACAACCCGATTGCCAACCCCAAGCGGGCACGCTCGCGCCAGCTCTACATCATTGAGCGCATGGAAGAAAACGGCTTCATCAGCAAAGCCGAAGCCTTGGCTGCAAAACAAGAAGAGCTCAAAATTCGCACCGCCATGAGCAGCCAAAACACCCACGCCGAGTATGTGGCCGAGATGGCACGCCAACTGATGTTTGCGCAGTACGGCCCCGACATTTACACCCGGGGTCTGAACGTGTACACCACCATCCGTGCCAGCGACCAGCAAGCGGCTTACTACGCGCTGCGACGCGGCATCATGGACTACGAGCGCCGCCAGCACTACCGCGGCCCTGAAAAGTTCATCACCTTACCCAGCAACCCAGCCGAACAAGAAGATGCGATCGACGACGCCTTGATCGAGCAAGGCGACAAAGGCGATCTGTTGGCCGCCGTGGTGCTGGAAGCCGGGCCGAAAAAAGTGCGTGCGGTGCGGCAAAACAGCGAAGTGCTGGAGATCACCGGCGAAGGCTTGCAACCCGTGCAGTCGGGCCTGTCTGACAAAGCGCCGCCCAACATCCGCTTGCGCCCGGGCGCCTTGATTCGCGTCACCAAAACCGCCAAAGGCGCGTGGGAGATCACCCAACTGCCCGAGGTCGAAGGCGCGTTCGTGTCGGTCGACCCACGCAATGGCGCCATCCATGCGCTGGTGGGCGGCTTTGACTTTGACAAAAACAAGTTCAACCATGTGACACAAGCCTGGCGCCAGCCGGGGTCGAGCTTCAAACCCTTCATCTACTCTGCAGCGCTGGAGAAAGGCTTCACACCTGCCACCGTGGTCAACGATGCACCGCTGTTTTTTGATGCCAGCGTGACCGGGGGCCAACCCTGGGAACCGAAAAACTACGACGGGACGTTTGAAGGCCCGATGACTTTGCGCAAAGGCTTGGCCAAGTCGAAAAACATGATCTCCATTCGCGTATTGCAAGCCGTCGGCGCGCAAAACGCTCAGCAGTGGATCAGCCACTTTGGTTTTGAGGCCGACAAACACCCGCCTTACCTGACCATGGCACTGGGCGCGGGCTCGGTCACCCCCATGCAAATGGCCACGGGCTATTCGGTGTTTGCCAATGGCGGCTACCGCATCAACCCCTTTCTGATCAACAAAGTCACTGACCAAACGGGCAAGGTGTTGTCTGAGTTCACGCCACCCGAGTTGGACGAGTCGGTGCGCGGCATCGATGCGCGCAATGCCTTTGTGATGACCAGCTTGTTGCAAGAGGTCACACGCTCAGGCACCGCCGCACGCGCCCAAGCGACCTTGAAGCGGCCAGACATCTACGGCAAAACAGGCACCACCAACGATTCGATGGACGCCTGGTTTGCGGGCTACCACCCCACGCTCACCGCCGTGACCTGGATTGGTTACGACACGCCACGCAAACTCGGCGACCGGGAAACCGGTGGCGGCTTGAGTTTGCCGGTATGGATCAGCTACATGCAGCACGCGCTGCAAAACGTGCCCATCACAGAGTCCACGCCGCCTGCCGGCCTCACGCACGAAGGCGGCGAATGGTTCTACAGCGAATACAGCCGTGGCGGCGGGGTGAGCAGCTTGGGGCTGGAGAGCAAATCAAGCCCCAGCGAGTTGCCCGCCAACGACGAGAAAAAACGCATCCTCGATTTGTTCAAAAACTGAGCGTCTCGCGCAAGGCTGTGTCCGAGGCCTGCTGCGCGCCGCTGGTTCGGCCTAAGCAGTGAAGGTGAGGCTCAGGCCCGATTGGGTGGTGGCGTCTTGCGTCAAACGCTGAAAAAACTCACCCTGTCCTTTGGTGTCAGCCCACTGCTGACCATCAAAACGAAAGTGATAGCCCCCTGAGCGCGCCGCCAACCACACCTCATGGAGAGGTTTTTGCAGGTTGATGATGATCTGGCTGCGGTTGGCAAAGCTCAGGGTGATCATGCCGCCCGTGCGCTGGTTGTCGATGTCGGCGTCGCTCTCGTCGTTGATGCGGTCACAGGCCAACTCCACGGCGCGCAGGAGTTGTTCAGCGTGGTCCAAGAATTCAAGATCGGTCATTACAATTTGCGCCATGGGTATTGAGCAAAAGATTCTAGTCAGGGCCAGTGCCCTTGGTGGCCGTGTGGCCGCCATTGCAGGCGCTCTGGTGCTGTTGGTGGCCTGCGGTCAAAAAGGGCCACTCCAGTTGCCCAACGACCCCGAGTTCCAACAACGCGCCACCTTGCCCGACATCGTGCGCCGCCAATTGCCCGGCGGCGCAACGTCCATCCCCCCATCTCCCCCACCTGCCACCTCGGCACCGGTCAGCCCCGCGTCGTCGGCCCGCTGATTTTTCTGTCCTCTTTCACGAGCTGTTCGATGTCACACCCCACGCTTGCTGGTGCCCCCTTCGTGGCCACCCAACACAATGCCCTCTGCCTCGAAGGTGTGAAACTGGCCGACCTGGCTGCGCAGCACGGCACACCTTTGTTTGTGTACTCCAAAGCCGCCATGCTGAGCGCGCTGGCCGCTTACCAACGCGGCTTTGCCGGACGCCAAGCACGCATTTGCTACGCCATGAAAGCCAACTCGTCCTTGGGCGTGCTGCAAGTGTTTGCACAAGCCGGATGTGGTTTTGACATCGTCTCGGGCGGCGAGTTGGAGCGCGTCATCGCCGCGGGAGGCGACCCGAAAAAAGTGATTTTTTCGGGGGTTGGCAAAACCCGCCCTGAAATGCGCCAAGCCCTGCAAGCGGGCATCGCCTGCTTCAACGTGGAAAGCGATGCCGAGTTGGAAGTGCTGAGCGAGGTGGCACATGTCATGGGCCTGCGCGCGCCGGTGAGCATTCGCGTCAACCCCAACGTGGACGCCAAAACCCATCCCTACATCTCCACCGGCCTCAAGGGCAATAAATTTGGCGTTGCCCACGAACAAGCCCTGCGCACCTACCAGCGCGCGGCCGCCTTGCCAGGCCTGAAGGTGGTGGGCATCGACTGCCACATTGGCTCGCAAATCACCGAGGCCACCCCCTACCTCGATGCGATGGACCGCGTGCTCGATTTGGTAGACGCCATCGAAGCCGCAGGCATTGCCATTGCCCACATCGACTTTGGCGGTGGCTTGGGCATCAACTACAACGGCGACACCCCACCCGCCGCCGATGCGCTGTGGGCCCAACTGCTGGCCAAGCTCGATGCGCGTGGCTACGGTCAACGCCAGCTGATGATCGAGCCGGGTCGCTCGCTGGTGGGCAATGCCGGTGTGTGCCTGACCGAAGTGCTCTACCTCAAGCCCGGTGAGCAAAAGAACTTTTGCATCGTCGACGCCGCCATGAACGACTTGCCCCGCCCCGCCATGTACGAGGCCTTCCACCAAATCGTGCCCCTCGCGCCTCGCACGGGTGACAGCGTGTGCTACGACGTGGTCGGCCCGATTTGCGAAAGCGGCGACTGGCTGGGTCGTGACCGCCAATTGGTGGTGCAAGCCGGCGATGTGTTGGCCGTGCTGTCCACCGGCGCCTACTGCATGGCCATGGCCAGCAACTACAACACCCGTGGGCGTGCGGCCGAAGTGTTGGTCGATGGCACCCAGGCCCATGTGATTCGCCGCCGCGAGTCAACCGCTGAGCAAATGGCCTTGGAGTCGCTGGTCAGCGCTTGATCACCCAAGCCCTCGCTCGCCACAACAGCAAGCCGCCCAAGATCAGGCCATACACCCACACCTCGGCAAAATTGTGTTTGCCCGCGCGCATCCAGTAAAAGTGCAACACCGCCAAGCCAGCCACCCAGTACACCGCCTTGTGCAAAGTTTGCCAACGCTTCGCGCCTAAGCGGCGAATGGCCGCATTGAACGACGTAGCAGCCAGCGGCGTGAGGAACACAAAGGCTGAAAAGCCCATCCAAATGAACGGGCGCTTGCCAATGTCGTGGCCGATGTCGCTCCACTCAAAGCCCATGTCGAGCCAGCTGTAACACAGCAGGTGCAGCACCGCATAGCCATACACCGTGAGCCCCAGCATGCGGCGAAAGCGCGCCAGCTCAGGCCAGCCCAAACCCACGCGCAGCGGGGTCACAGCCAGCACCAAACACAAGGCACGCAAGGTCCAGTCGCCCGTGGCGCGAATCAGGTATTCAGCCGGGTTGGCCCCCAGGGCATCGTTGAACGCGCCCCACAGCAGCCATGCAAAAGGCAGCAGCAACAAGCCCCACAGCAGCGGCTTGGCAGCCGCGTGACGCAGAGCAGAGCGCACCGTCGGGGTCAAGTTCAAAGCGCACGCCGTGCTTAGAAAAACTTGCTCAGGTCCATGCCCTTGTAGAGCTGACCCACCTGCGCTTCGTACCCGTTGAACATCAAGGTCTTGCGCTTCTTGGCGAACAGGCCGTCTTCACCAATGCGTCGCTCGGTGGCTTGGCTCCAACGTGGGTGGTCCACAGTCGGATTGACGTTGGAATAAAAGCCGTACTCCTGAGGCGCTGAGCGGCCCCACGAGTTGGTGGGTTGCTTGTCGACGAAACGGATTTTGACCAAGCTCTTGGCGCTCTTGAAACCATATTTCCAAGGCACCACCAAGCGCACGGGCGCGCCACTTTGGTTGGGCAACACCTCGCCATACATGCCAAAACTCAACAGGGTCAAGGGGTGCATGGCCTCGTCGAGTCGCAAGCCTTCCACATAAGGCCAATCGAGCACGCGCGAACCCACGCCCGGCATGGTTTTGGGATCGGCCAGGGTGATGAACTCCACATACTTGGCGCTGCCCAAAGGCTCGACACGTTTGATCAACTCGGACAAGGAATAACCCACCCAGGGAATGACCATCGACCACCCCTCCACACAACGCAAACGGTAAATGCGCTCCTCCATAGGGCTGAGTTTGAGCAGCTCTTCCAGATCGATGGGCCCTGGCTTTTTGACCAAGCCTTCGATCTCGACACGCCAGGGCTGGGTTTTCAAGGTGTGGGCGTATTTGGCCGGATCGGCTTTGTCGGTGCCGAACTCGTAGTAATTGTTGTAACTGCTGGCGTCGGCGTAAGGCGTGACCTTCTCCATTGTGTTGGCCCCCGCTTGGCGGCTCGCAGCGCCCACCAAAGGGCTGAGTTTGCCGGGCTTGGCCACTGCGGCTTGGGCCCAAGCCTCACGACCTGCCCACGCAGCGAGCGCCGCGCCTCCTGCCCCCGCCGCGAGTTGTTTCAACCAGTCTCGCCGCTGCAGATACGCTGCCTGTGGCGTGATCTCGCTGCTGTGGGGATGCACAAATCCTGAATCACTGTGGGCTGAAAAGAGGTGGCGCTGCACGGTATCTCCTGGTGGTCAAGGATGACATTGTGCGGTG